>JABDNZ010000201.1 GCA_013043565.1 Gemmatimonadota bacterium
CGGCGCAGATCTGGATCTCCTCCTCCGTTAGCTCCGTGGCGTGGGAGAGGAGAGCGTCGGGCCCGAGGATATCCAGTTCCTCGTGGGCGAACTTCACCGTGCCCGTGGCATGGCCGTCCTGGGTGAAGAGGAGTCCGTGCTTCCGGGAGAGATCCCTGGTGGCCCGGGTCCGCCGGACCAGGTCCTGGAAATCGGCTTCGGTCAGCTCCCCGTTTTCCGGATGATGGGTGGGAAACATGACGGCGATGTTGATCCGTCCGTCGCCCTGTCCATGCCACCGGGTGATGAGGTCCTCGGTGACCTCGAGTTGCTTCTCGAACGTCACCTGGACATCGGTGCGGGTGTCCCCTTCCCAGTGGGCATAGGTCCGGGGGAAGGGCGGACGACGGGGTCCGACGGCAAGGAACCACCGCACTCCCACGTCATCGATGGCCTGTAGGTACGCATCTCCGTATCGGGGGTCGTCGGTGCGCATGACGCTGTCGCCGCCCCCGAAAAACGTGAGTCCGGTGGTGACGCCGAACCTCAGCCGCTCGGTAGCCGTGAGAAGAGCATCCGCTCGCCAGAAGGCTTCGGTGGAACCGGTGGCGTAGATGATGTCGGTGGCCTGATACCACTCCCCGGTATCCGTGCCCAGGCTCTTCACCAGGCCGTGTCCCGCATGACCATGGCCGTCGATGAGCCCCGGCATGACCACGTTCTGGCTGGCATCGATCACCTGGTCGGCAGCATAGGTGGATTCCAGGGAGGCGGAGGGCCCGATGGCGGCGATGCGGTCACCGACGATTGCAACCGCCTCGTCCTCCAGAACCCGTCGCTCCGGATCCATGGTGATGACGGTGCCCCCGGTGATGAGGATGTCGGCATGCTGAAGGCTGCCGGCCTGCTCCGGTCCCGATTCGCCGCAGCCCGTTGCCGAAAGGCAGAAGAGGCCGAGGAAAGAAAGGGCTAGGAACCGGCTGTGGGGGACCTTCGGGGTCTTCGTGGTTTTCAGGTCACGGCTCATGGCGACTCTCCATTAGGGCGCACGCTTCTACCGCTCTCGTCCTTCCCTGACAGCAGCGACAATCTCTTCCCTGTCCCAGTTCAGGTCGAGACCTTCCACATCCAGCGGGGAACCGGACTCCCGCACCGACCGCACAAGGAACTCCTGTCCGCCCCGGCGCCGGATCCTCACACCCCCCTCCTCCCTCGCTTCATCCAGTAGCGTCGCGAGGTTTTGCCTGGCCTCGGAGTATGTGTAGACCTTCATCTCAAGCGACCTCCATCACCTCGACTCCGGCCGATACCCCGGCCCGGGCCAATCCCTGGTCCAGGGTGACCAGGGGGATCCTGTATTTCTGAGCACAGGCAATCATGTAGGCGTCATAAGCGTATATGCCGAGGGCTTCGGCGAGCTCAAGCGCCGCCGCCAGGGAGACCTCGACGAATTGGATCGGGATCTTCTGGTATGCTCTTAGCAGGGCCTCCCCGGCCGAGAGTTGCAGGCGTCCCCTCCTCAACTGAGACGCTAGCGCATTACCCAACTCCCAATGCAAAGAGGGTGGGGCAAGAAGGTCCGCTCCCTGGGTCATCTCGATCAAGCGAGCTCGGCTGGATTCGCCAGAGATAACGGCGATGATCACGGACGTGTCGGCGACGATTCTCATGTTCTTCTTTCCAATATTGTACAATTGTACAAATTTTTCAACGATTAGACCCCCTTTGCTTCGGCAGGTTTGGGCCCCTACCCCTCTTCCTCGAACAGTCGGTCGATGGGGCTCTGGATCTTCTGGGCGTCGCCTTTGGCCACATGGGTGTAGGCCACGGTGGTGGTGATCTTGGCGTGCCCAAGGAGCTCCTGGATGAGACGGAGGTCGGTGCCGGACTCCAGGAGGTGGGTAGCGAAAGAGTGGCGGAGCATATGAGGGGTAACCCGCTTCCGGATCCCGGCTCGTTGGGCTGCCCTGGAGACCTCCAGTTGAATGGCTCTGGGGGTGATATGTCGGTCCTTTCGATGGCCCGCTGGGAAGAGCCAGCTGGAGGGTCGCTCGGTGCGGGCGTACTCCCGGAGGACATCGAGGAGCACCGGGGAAAGCATGACGTACCGGTCCTTCCTCCCCTTCCCTTGCCTCACCAGGATCTGACCCCGGTCCGAGTCGATGTCCGTGACCTTCAGCCGGGCGGCCTCACTGACCCGAAGGCCACCCGAGTAGAGGACGAAGGCGATGGCCCGATGCTTCGGCGTCTTGAGATGACCCAGGAACCGCCTGACCTCCTCCTTCGACAGGACTTTGGGGAGGATCTTCTTTCTCTTCGGTCTGGGGATGCCCGCCACGGGAGCGGGCTCCTTCAGGACCGCTTTGTGGAAGAAGCGGAGGGCGCTCAGAGCCTGGTTGGCATAGCTGTGGGACCGCCCGGTGCGCATGAGGTTCAGTAGCCACTGGCGTACTTCTTCGCTTCCGGCTTGCGCCGAGCCAGCCCCTGCAGCTACGACGTTTGTGGGAGAGGCCGTGCGCCATCTCCGACCCCGATAGAACCGCCTGACGTGGGCCAGGTACACACGGCGGGTGTCCCTGGTGAACCCACGGAGCACCATCTCCTCGTCCATCCTGATGAGGAGCTTCTGGATCTCTCGGGAAAGGCCGGCGAGGGTTTTTTTTTTCACCCCCGATGGTCGGATCGGAGGCGGGGCGATTCCATGGCCCGACGAGCCAGGGCCCTTGCGGCTTCAGACCCCCAGAAGCCTCATGGCCTCCCGGGCGATCTTTTGCTGGGCCACGGGGAGGGGAAGCCTGTCCAGCCCGCCCAAGGGGACCCAGCGAGTCGCGTGGAGTGTGGTTGTGGGAGGGGTGAGGTCCGTGGCAGTGAGTTTGCCCCGGAGGAGGCGCGGCCGGTACCGCACCTTCAGGTGAGAAAACGTGTGGGAGACGGCCGGCATAGGGAGAGGTTCGGGATCGGTAGGGTCCATCCCGAGTTCTTCCTCGGGGAAGAGTCCCACGTCGGGGAACTCCCACATCCCGGCCAGGAGGCCCTTGTCCGGGCGCTTCCTGAGGAGGAAGTGGAAGCCTCCCTTGCCGTCCTCGGCCGAAGCCACCAACACGTCCACGTCCTTCTCGGGGATTGTCTTTCTGGGTCTGGTGGACGGCCGCTCCCCGACGGTGCCTCGGGCCAGGGCCAGGCATTGTGTCTCCAGCGGGCACTCCTCACACCGGGGTGTCCGGGGCAGGCAGGTCAGGGCCCCCAGCTCCATGAGGGCCTGGTTGAAATCCCCGGGTCGCTCCCGGTCGACCAGGTCCTGGCCGAGGCCTTGAAGGTCGGCCGGTGTGGGGTCCACGAGGTCGAACAGTCGGGAAAAGACCCTCTTCACGTTTCCGTCCAACGCCGGCACGGCTTCGCCGAATGCGATGGAGGCAACGGCCCCGGCGGTATACTGGCCGACGCCTGGGAGTTCCCGAAGTCCTTCGCTATTCCGAGGGAGCGTGCCTGAATAGCGCTCTTTCACGATCCGGGCCCCCTGGTGCAGTCTCCGGGCTCTGGAGTAGTAGCCCAGACCCTGCCAGGCCCGGAGCACATCGTCATCCTGGGCCTCGGCCAGAGCTTCGATGTCCGGGAACCGCTCCAGCCACCTCTCGTAGTAGGGAATCACCGTCTCCACCCGGGTTTGCTGGAGCATCACCTCCGAAACCCAGATCCGGTACGGATCGGTTTCCTCCCGCCAGGGTAGAGATCTTTTCCCGGCGTCGTAGGCGGCCAGCAGGAGCCGGCGGATGTCGGCCACGTTCTTGTTCCCCATTTGGTGAAGGTATCATCGGCCCGTGCGCTTCCATACCTACACGAAATACAAAGGCAGTTGGCTGGATGCTCTGAACCTGGAGAACCTCCTGGAGCACATGGCCGACTTCCTTCTGGACGGGGGATTCGCCGGGGGGCCTCATTTTCATCCCTACTGGGGATTCTCGGGGACGGGGAACCACGACTCCCTTGACGCCCTGAAGGAAGCCCTCCTGAAGGCTCTCCTGGAGAGCGGCGAACTGACGCCCGAGATGGTGGACGAGCTTCGGGGAGAAGGGGAGGGAGACCCCGAAGTCCAGGCCCAGATCGCCGAACTTCTGGACGACCTCATCCAAAAGCTGGTGGAGGAGGGCTACCTGAGCCTGGAGGACCAGGGTGGCGGCACCCTGGGGCCCACCCGGGACGTGACCGGCCAGGGCACCATCGACGAGGCCCGTGATGCGTCGAAGACGGTGAACTTCGATCTCACCCAAAAGGGCATCGACTTCCTGGGGTACCGGACCCTGAAGTATCTCCTGGGCGCCCTCGGGAAGGCCGACCTGGGCGCTCACGACACGGCGGAGCTTTCCACGGGCGTTGCCGCCGACGCCGCCAGCAAGCCATACGAGTTCGGGGACACGCTGAACCTGGATATCCCCGCCACGCTCAAGCACGCCATCGAGCGGGAGGGCCTCAAGGTACCGCTGGACCTGGACTATTCGGACCTCATGGTCCACCAGACCGAGTACCGGTCCTCCTGCGCCACCGTCCTCATGCTCGACGTGTCCCACTCCATGATCCTTTATGGGGAGGACCGCTTCACGCCGGCCAAGAAGGTGGCCCTGGCCCTTTCCCACCTCATCCGGACCCAGTATCCGGGAGACTCGTTGAAGGTCGTAACCTTCGGGGACAGGGCTCAGGAGATTCCCCTCTCCCAGCTGGCCAAGGCCCAGGTCGGACCGTTCCACACCAACACGGCCGAGGGTTTCGAGCTGGCTCGCCGCCTTCTTCGGGGTCAGAAGAAGGACATGCAACAAATCATCATGATCACCGACGGGAAGCCCAGTGCGGTTACCCTTCCCGACGGCCAGATCTACCTGAATTCCGGGGGATTGGACCCCTTTATCCTCAAAGAGACCTTTCAGCAGGTGGCGGCCTGCCGAAAATCAGGTATTCTCATCAACACATTCATGCTGGCCCGGGACCCTTATCTGGTTCAGTTCGTCCAAGAAGTGAGCGAGATAGCCCGGGGAAAGGCCTATTTCACGTCCACCGTGACGCTGGGCCAGTCCATCATGATGGATTTTCTGAAACGTAAGCGACAGCAGCTCTAAAAGGACAAACCATGGCCAGGGCCTCAGAAGTCCCCTTTTTCCAAGTCGACGCCTTCTCTGACAAAGCCTTCGCCGGAAACCCGGCGGCGGTTTGTATCCTGGACGATGAAATCTCCCCGGAGGCGATGTTGCGGATCGCCGGAGAAATGAACCTCTCCGAGACAGCCTTCGTCCAAAAAGCCGACGCCGACGGCGTCCGCAAGCTCCAGTGGTTCACCCCGAAGGTCGAAGTACCGCTGTGCGGGCACGCGACCCTCGCCACCTCCCATGTGCTGATCCGGGAAATGGGAGAAAAGCCGCCTATTCGCTTCGAAACCCTCAGCGGCATCCTCACCGTGGAAGAAGAGATGGACGGGTGGATCAGGATGGACTTCCCGGTGGATCCCCCGGAACCGGCAGAGGCCCCCAAGGGGCTGCTGGAAGCCCTGGGATGCCCCGAGGACGCCCTGACTCTGAAGTCGGAAAAGATCTGGGTCGTCAGATTGGACACCCAGAAGGAGCTCAAGAAGTTGAAGCCCGACTTTACCGCCCTGGGAAAAGTGAAGTTGGGGGGGGATGCACTGGGGGTTTCGGTGACGTCTCCCGGGACTGCCGGAAACGACTTCGCGTCACGGTTCTTCGGCCCATGGGTGGGGGTGAACGAGGACCCCGTCACGGGCATGGCCCACACGGTCCTGGGTCCCTATTGGATGGACGAGCTCGACGCCACGGCCCTGAGGGCTCGGCAGGTTTCGGCCAGGGGAGGCAACCTACGGGTTCGGAAAGAAGGGGACCGGATCTCGGTATCGGGCCAGGCCATCACCGTGGTGAAGGGGACCCTGAAGTTCTGAGCCGGGACACCGCCGGCATTTCGGAGAGGAACGTCAAAAGGCCGCCAGTACGCTGAAGAGCACCCGGCCGTCGTTGTTCGAGACCGCCCCCCGGCTCTTTGCCTGATTATCGAAGTTGTCCCGGACCGACAACTTCAGGCTCAGGACCTCCGACACCCTGAAAGCCACGCTGCTTTCGGCCTCGACGGTGAAGTCGTCCACCTGCTGGAATCTGGGCGAGTAATCCAGGCTGGCCTGAAACACGGCCCGATCCTCCGAAAAGCTCCTCCGGTATCTTGCCTGGCCCGTCCATCGGCCCGCCCACTCCGAGGCCCGATCACCGTCGTCCGCACCGATGGTCTGCTCCACCAGAAGAGCCGCCGCCAGGTCCAGGCTGGACGCGTCGGTGTCCAATGCGGTCAGCTTTGCCCCTCCGCCGGCCTTGTACCGCCTGTGGATCTTCTTCTCGAGGCTCGCATCGGCACTCCCGAAGACGTAAGGATTGACCCAGCCGAAACCCTGGTAGTCCAGATTCCCCCCTACCTCCCACGACCTTTTGCTGACAGAGCTTCCTCCCACCTCGTCGCTTGCCTCTCCATAGAGATACTGGAGATCGCCATCCAACTCGAACCGGTGGCTTTCCCGGTTCAGCCCCAACTCCGTGGCCACGGTGGTCTGGTCCTTGGAGCCGAAGAACACGCTGGCCCCCACCTCGGTCTCGATAGTCCAATTCACAGGGGCCCACGCAACCGCATCGGCGGGGGTGCCGGCCGCATCGGCGGGCTGTGCCTGGGCGAGCCCTGGTGAGGCCAGGGAGAGTGCGATCAGAATCGCGGCGGTTCCAGCAGCGCCGTTGGCCGAACCGGAGCTGTTTTGGTCATTCCCTCGCCCCCAGGAGGTGTACTCGTCTTTCGTCCATCTGAAAAACACGGCGCTGATCCCAACCCAGAAAATGAGCATCCCCGGTATCCACATGATCAAGCCTCCGAGGCGCTGGTCCTCGAGAGGCGAAAGGGATGTAATCCTGGGAGCCACCTCATACCAGGGGTAGAAGACTCCGTCCGACAATGTGATGAACGCCGACACCACCGTGGACGGAATCCCGAAGGCGAACACGTACATCATCAGGAGTGGCCCGGTGGGAATCCGTTCCAGCTCCGGGACGGGGTTCACCACGGGCCACCACATCATTACGGCCACCGACATGAACATGAGGTGCTGGAGGATGTGCAGGTCGTGGCTAACCAGGGCCCAGTTGTACATCTGGGGAATGTGCCAGCCGATGAACGTGATGTTGTAAGCCAGGAAGGCTACCACCGGATGGGTCAGGAATCGGGCCATCCTGGCCACCCAGGCTCTTTCCATGGCTTTTCGGATAAGCCAGGGAGGCAGCCCCATGACGAGGAACGGCGGCATCACCAGCATGAGCAGCATGTGCTGCACCATGTGGGCGCTGAACAGGTACTCGTCGGAGAGAGTGTGAAGGGGGCCGTTCAGGGAGAAAAAGATGAGGGCAACGGACCCAAGGAAGCTGGCTTTTCGCCACCGGGACACGGGATCGGGCCACCAACCGTACTTGATGCGAGCCGGGCCCACGGCGAAGAGGTAGGCGGCGGCAAGGTAGGTGACCCCGATGAGGACCGACACGTGGACCTCGAAGCCGAAGACCGTGAAACGATCCCAGCTTGCCGAGGCCAAAAGGATTTCCGGCGTAGATCCGCTCATGGCGGACAACCCCCTACCCTACCCCATGATGTCGTAGTTGGGCAGGACCTTGTAGAGGATGATAAGGGCCACGGTCATGAAGGCGGCCAGCACCAGGCCGGCCAAAAAAACACCGGCGAAGATGCGGCTGTCGTACTTCAGGTGCATGAAGAACATGACCACCAGAAGAAACTTGGCCGCCGAAAGCACCAGGAGGGTCGGCACCAGGACCGACGCCAAGAACGGGATGTAGAAGATGGCGACTTCCACCGCCGTGATGACGGTGAGAATGCCACCAATCATCCAGTAGAACCCGGGAGAGGCATGGCCTCCGTGGTCATCGTGCCCCGAGCCGTGGCCGGTCCCGCCGTGATCCTGGCCCAACCCCTCAGCCATTGCTTCCGTGCTCATTCTCTTCTCTCCCCTACTGAATGAGGTAGACCAGGGTGAAAATCACGATCCAGACGATGTCCACGAAGTGCCAGTAGAGCCCGGCGATCTCGACCTTCAGGGAATCCGTCGCCCCGAGCTTCCCCCGGGCCGCCAGAATCCAGAGAGTGGTCAGCCAGATCACTCCGCCGGCCACGTGGGCCCCGTGGAATCCCGTCAGTACGAAGAAGGACGAGCCGAACACGTTGGTCCCGATGGTGAGGCCTTCGTGGACAAAATGGTTGAACTCGTAGACCTGGAAACCCAGGAAGGTGAGGCCGAGAAGAATCACCATTCCCAGCCAGACCAAGGACAGCTTCTTACTCCCTCGCTGCACACCGTCCAGAGCCAATACCATGGCCAGGGAGCTCATGAGAAGCACGAAAGTGCTCACCGAGGTGAGGGGGATGTCGAGGATCTCTTCCGGGTAGGGGCCCACTATGCTTCGCCCCTTGTAGACCATGTAGGTCGAGATGAGGGTGGCGAAGAAGAGACACTCCGACCCGATGAAGGTCCAAAACCCCACCTTCCAGCTTTTCAGCCCGGTGCTGGTGTAGTGATGGTCGTCGTGGGCCGCGGCAGCCGATTGAGACATGTGAGGTTCTCTCCCTATCTGAAGGCCGGCTGGAAGGCCCAGCTGAAGATGGCGAAGGCTGTGACGCCAAGTCCGACAAGGGGCATCCACCAGATGCCCGTCATGATCAGGACCCAGGTGAGGGTGATGCCGAATGCCAGGACCATGGGCCAGAAAGAGGGGCTCGGCATGACCGGCTCCTCTTCCGGATGGGCCAGTGTTACGGCCTCCACCTCGGCTCGTTCTGCTTCATCCCAGAGAGGTTCCCGGCTCCGAACCTCAGGTAGCTCCGGGAAATTGTAGTGGTGGGGCGGTGAAGGAATCGCCCATTCCAGCGTCCCGGCCTCCCAGGGGTTTGCCGCAGCCTTTTCGCCCTTCTTCAGACTGCGGAAGAGGTTCCAGATCAGCAGCAGGGAGCTGATGCCGAAGATGAAGGCCCCCACGGTGGAAAGCTGGTTCCAGGTCTCCAGGTTCAGCTCGGCCTGGTAGGTCCAGGTCCGGCGAGGCATACCGAAAAGCCCGCTGAAGTGCATGGGGAAGAAGGTCAGGTTGAACCCGATCATGGTGGTCCAGAAATGCCACTTACCCAGCGTCTCGCTCATCATCTTCCCGGTCACCTTCGGGAACCAGAAGTACAGCCCGCTGAAGAGCCCCATGAGGGCCCCACCCACCAGGACGTAGTGGAAGTGAGCCACCACGAAATAGGAGTCGTGCTGCTGCAGATCCACAGGGGCCGAGGCGTGCATGATGCCGCTCAGGCCCCCCAGGGTGAAGATGGCCACGACGCCAACGGCGAAGAGCATGGCGGTGGGGAAGCGCAACGCCCCACCCCACATGGTGGCCAGCCAGTTGAAGATTTTGATCCCTGTGGGAATCGCGATGATCATCGTGCTGGCCACGAAAAACGAATCCGCGATGGGTCCGAGACCCACCGTGAACATGTGGTGGCTCCAGACGCCCCAGCCGATGAAGCCGATGAGGATCCCGGCGTACACCACCACCGGATACCCGAAGAGCGGCTTCTTGGAGAACGTGGGAATGACGTCCGAGATGATGCCGAACGACGGCAAGATCAGGATGTAGACCTCGGGGTGCCCGAAGAGCCAGAAGAGGTGCTGCCAGAGAATGGGGTCACCCCCAGCCGTCACCTCGTAGAAGTTGGCCCCGAAGAACCGGTCGAAGGCCAGCAGGATCAGGGCCACCGCGATCACCGGAATGGCCGTCACCAGGAGGAAGCTGGTGACCAGCGTCATCCAGGAGAACAGGGGCATGCGCATGAGCTTCATGCCCGGCGCCCGGAGGTTGATGATGGTGGTGATGAAGTTCACCCCACCCAGAATGGAGCTGATCCCCAGAATACTCAGGCCGATGATCCAGAACTCCACGTTCCGGCCCGGCGTGAACTGTAGCGAGGTCAGGTTGGCATACCCGACCCAGCTGGTATTCGGAGCCGCCCCGAACAGGAAGCTGGAGTTGATGAACAAACCGCCGAACAGGAAGATCCAAAAGGAAAGGGCGTTCAACCTTGGGAACGCCACGTCCCGGGCCCCGATCTGCAGGGGAACGATGTAGTTGAAGAACGCCACCGCCATGGGCATGGCAACCAGGAAGACCATGGTGGTGCCGTGCATGGTGAACATCTGGCTGTACGTCTCTGCGGAGATGAACGCGTTCTCCGGCTTCATGAGCTGGATGCGAATGAGCATCGCTTCCAGACCCCCGACAAAGAAGAAAAAGAAGGAGGTCAGGAAATACATGATGCCGATCCGCTTGTGATCGACGGTGGTCATCCAGCTCCAAAGGCCTTTGTCTTCGGTATGGCCGTGGGCGCTGTGTGCCTGGGCGGTCTCGGTGGCTACGGTAGGAGTCATCGTCGCCTCACCTCATGCTGGAGAGATAGGCCGCCAGCGCCTGAATCTGCTCGTCGTTCAGGTTTGTGGCAGGGTACGTGATTCCCTCGTAGGAGGCCGGGTAATCGGCTCCGGGCATCTGGACACCGGGCTTCACCGCAATCGGATCCTTGATCCACCGGGCCAGGTTCTCGGGAGTGTTCTCGAGCATGCCTGCGCCGATGGTGGACCGGCTCCCGATCCTCGTGAGGTTCGGGCCGATGATCCCCGGTGCTGCCGTGCCCTGGATCGCGTGACAGAGGACGCAGGTGGTCTCCCGGAAGAACACCTCCCGGCCCCGGGCCACCAGGGGGTCTTCGGTGAGGGCGACCTCTTGGGCGTCGGCCTCATCTGGCTCGGCTCCACCAGAGAGAGCATCCTCAGCCGGGCCGGTTTCCGGCGCGTTGGCCGTGGGCGCCGGGGTCTGCCACTCCGTGAGCCAGGCCTGGAACTCCTCTTCGGTCTCGGCTATCACCCGGATGCCCATGAGGGAGTGGGCCTCGCCGCAGAACTCGGCGCACTGGCCCCAGAAGACACCCTCTTCCTTGATGGTGAAGTGCATCCAGTTCCGCTTGGCCTCTTGACCCTCCGGAACCGCGACCACTGGATTGACGTCCCGCTTTCCGCCCAGCTGGGGGACCCAGAATGAGTGAATCACATCACCGGACTCGAGACGGAGGCTGATGGGCCGTCCCACCGGGAGGTGGAGCTCGTTGGCCGTGGTCACGCCCTGCTCGGGGAAGTGGAAGTTCCACCAGTACCGCTTGCCGGTAACCTCCACCACGAGAGCGTCTCCGTCTGGAGGTCTTTGAACCTGGAAGACGCCCTGAATGGTGGGAATCACGATGGCCACCACGATGATGGCCGGAGCGATGGTCCACGCGATTTCCAGCCCCATGTGCCCATGAATCTGCTTGGGCTTCCCCTGACCCGGCTTTTCTCGAAACCGAATGAGGATGTAGGCCATCAGGGCCCAGACCACGACCAGTATGATCATGGTCCACCAGAAGATCTGGACGTAGAGGTTGTGGCTCACCTCGCCGTAGTCCGTCACAGGATCGATGGTGGACTGGAGATACTCCTCTCCACATGCCGAAACCATGGCCACGGCGAGAAGGACTCCCGCGTTCTTTATCCAGCGCAGCAATGTGCCGTTTATCATCCCTCTCGCCTGGTTCAGCAGTCGAGTAGACGTCCCTCTACGCGAACAAAAAGCTTGGTTGGACCCGAAAGGGGCCCAGGGGCCTGGCGCTTCCACCTCCGCCAGGAGGCGCTTCCACCTCCGCCAGGAGGCGCTTCTACCTCCGCCAGGAGGGGCCCGGGTCCCCCGCTCGGGGAAGAACTACCCCTTCGTCAAGAAAGAGTGTCCAGCCGAACAGCCTCATCCAAAAGCATCACCGGGATGTCGTTTCGTACCGGGTAGAGAACGTTCCCGTCTTCCCGGACGAGGCCCTCCTCGATTCGGTCCTTCACACGATCCCCGGCCTGATTCCTCAGGTCCCCACCTTCGACGGCCAGGTTAACCCGCTCGAGGATCCCCTCGTCCGCCACCTTCAGGGCCTGCTTCGTTTCCGGGCACACCAGGATCTCGAGAAGCTCTGGATTCACCATTCCGGGCCTGGCGGTAATCGCCTGTAAATGTGTATGTATCGAAACACACCCGACCCTCGGGTGAGGGTCGGGTGTAGTAACCGTAAAAGGTATAAAAAAGAATACTCTTTGTGGAGAGGCCCCTTCGCCATGCTCCGTTCAGCTTTCTTCCCGGTGTTCATCGTCCTCCTGGCAGCGGGCTCGATCCTTCCAGCCGGCGCCACGGCGGGCCAAGAGAGGCTGCCCCCTCCCGGGCAGGCATGGGTGATCTTCGGTCCCGATACGGTCCAGGTGGAGGTGGCCCGGACCCCGGCGGAGCGGGAGAAGGGGCTCATGTTCCGGGAGAGATTGGCAAAAGGCCGGGGAATGCTCTTCGTCTTCCCCGACGCCACCGTTCGCTCGTTCTGGATGAAGGACACCTTCGTCCCCCTGGACATCGCCTACCTGGACTCGAACCTCCGCATCATCGATATCCTCCCCATGGAGCCTCAGTCCTTGGACACACAGCCCTCCAGTGGGCCGGCCATGTTCGCGCTGGAAGTGCCCATGGGTTGGTTCGAAGAGGTGGGTATCGCCGTGGGGGCTCAGGCGAAGTTGGTTTTTGGGCCTGGGTGAAGCTCGGTCCTCCCCACCCCACCGACCTGATCCTCAGTCCAACGCAGCCCTCAAGGCCCGGTTCAGGGCCGCCACGTCTTCCTGATCGTTGTACAGGTTGGGTGAAACCCGGAGAGCCGATCCCCTGAGGGACGCTGAAACCCCCTCGTCCCGGAGCGCTTCGCTGAGGCGGGCCATCTCCAGTCCCTCGGGGGTCCTTACCCCGAAAATGTGGCCCACCCGGTGGGCTTCCTCCTCCGTCGTGTACCCCAGGGCCTCGGCCTCCGCCAGGATCTCCGCGCTCAAGCCCTTCGCGTAATCCTGGATCCGCCCCGGTTCCCATTCCTGGAGGAGGCGGAGAGCTTCCGCCATCATGGGCACCAGAATGAAGTTGCTCCGCTCCCCCACGTCGAACCGGATGGATCCGGGCTGGTAGCGGTCCCGGTAGTCCACCAGGGCCCGAAAATCTTCACTGCCCTCCCGTGCAATCCAGGTCTCTTCCAGGGGCGTCCCCTCCCGATAACGGGGCCCGAAGTAGGCCAAGCCGATGGAATAAGGGCCGAAAAGCCACTTGTAGCTGGCCACGATGAGGGCGTCGGGCTCCAGGGCCTGAACATCGAAGGGCATGGCCCCCACGGCCTGGGTACCGTCGATGATCAAGGCAGCACCCACTTCACGGGCTCTGGACGAGATGGCCTCCAGATCGAAGCGGGTCCCGTCGGTCCAGTGGACCGGCGCCAGGGCCACGATTCCGGTGTCCCCATCCATGGCCTCCAGGATCCGCTCGTTCCAGCGGCGTCCCCGACCCGAACTCCCGGTGAGCGCCGAACCGTCTTTGTCGCCCGGTCCCACCATCCGAACCTCGCCCCCGGACTCCCCTGCCAGCCGGAGCCAGGCGTAGACGTTCCCCGGGAACTGTTCTTCCAGGAGTACGACGTTCTGGCCCGATGCCAGGGGAGTATTCCGAGCCGCTACGCTGACCCCGTACGACACGGAGGGAATGATGGCCACCGAGTCGGGGTCCGGGACATTCACCAACCGGGCGAAGAGGCCCCTGGCCTCCTGGCTCTCGCTGAAAAAATCCTCCGGACCCAGGGACGCGGGATTCCTTTTTCGGTAGATGCCCAGGACGCCTGCCTCTTCTACGGCCCGGGGAAGGGGACTCATATAGGCGCAATTCAGATAGTGCATCTCCCGAGGAAGGGAGAAGGCGTCACGCTGGCACGAGAGGGGCGAGGGACTCATTCGCCTTCCCCGCCGAGCCAGGCCTCCGTCACGGGATGCAAGGGGATGGGGGCATCGCTCAACAAGGAAAGCTCGATCTGGGTAGCCATCTCGTGGACCTGTTCCAGGGAGGCCTTCTGGTCCCGGAGTATGGTCAAAAGGCCCGTCACGATGGCGGGATCCAGCTCCTCCGTGGCCACAATCCAGTTCATCATGGCCAGGGTGGTCACGTCGGACTCCAGGCCGGAGTAGGCACCCGCCGGAATCGTGCCCGGGGAGTAGTAGGGGTATTGCCGACGAAGGGCATCGATCCGATCCGGCTCGAACGAGAGGAGGCGAGCGCCGCCGGTCGTGGTGGCTTCCAGCACCGCGGCCGCCGGGTACCCCACGGAGATGATGGCCCCGTCTATGGCCTCGTCCCGGAGTGAAGCCGAGGACTCCGAGAAGGTCAGGAAGCGGGCGTCCACATCGTCATACGTCAGGCCGTACACCCCCAGGAGCTGCCGCGAGACCTCCTCCGTCCCACTTCCCGCAGCTCCCACCGAAATCCTTCCCCCGGCCAAGTCTCCGAGGGAGGTGGCGGTCGAGCCCCGAGGCACGAGGACGTGGACCATGTTCGGGTAAAGGGGCGCCAAGACCCTCAGGGATTCGAACGGGTCGCCGTAATCCTGGCCTCCGTGGTACGCCGCGTGGATGCTGATGGCCAGGGCGAAACCCAGATCGATCTGGCCCTCTCGGAGTCGGTTCACGTTCTCCACCGAACCGCCCGTCACCTCCGCCGTGTACTGTCGAAGGGAGTCTTCTACCGAAAGAAGGCTGGTGATGGCTCCCCCCAGGGGGTAGTAGATCCCGCCGGTTCCGCCGGTCCCTAGGCTCAGGAACTCCTGCCTCCCGCCACCGCCCTCGCCCCCGCAGGCCACCGCCGACAAAGCCATTCCCAGCGCCAGACCACCCGAAGCCCACCCCTTGATATTCAATCGCCGCTCCCGGACCGAGTCACCCTCCCCGAGCAGGAATCATGGTCCCTGATCGGAAAAAGATAAACAGGAGGACAAGCAGGCCGAGGCCGTCGGAGAGGAGACCGGGGAAGATGAGGGCGACGGCCCCGATCCCAAGTAGGGTCCGTTCCCAGTAGGCCAGTTCGCCCCTGAAGTACCCCATGGTGGAGGCGGCCAGGGCGGTGACCCCAGCCACGGCCGTGCCTGCAACGAGCCCGATTTCACCGACCGTTCCGTCCAGGAGCAAGGCAGGCCCGTAGACGAACATGAAGGGCACCAGGAAGCCGGCAAAAGCCAGGACCATGGCTGTCCAGGCCGTCCGAAGGGGCGGAGCGCCGGCGATTCCAGCCGCAGCATAGGCGGCGAGGGATACCGGCGGAGTCACGTTGGAGATACAGCCGAAGTAGAAGATGAAGAGGTGGGCGGCCAAAACCGGCACTCCGAGTTGGATGAGGGCCGGCGCACCCAGGGCAGCCAGCACCACGTAGGCAGCGGTGGTCGGCAGCCCCATGCCCAAGACGATGGAGCCCACGCCCGTGAGCAGGAGAGCCAGGAAGAGGTTCCCCTGCGAGAGGGTGATGATGAGCTCCGACATCCGCAGCCCGATGCCCGTCAGGGATGCCACGCCCACCACCACCCCCGCGGCCGCACACGCTGCCGCCACCTGAACAGCGCCACCACCCGCAGCCACCAGGGCCTTTTCCATCCGCTCCGGGTCGGGCCGGGTTTCCCGGGTCAGAAAAGAGACACCCAGAGCCGTCACCACTCCCCAGAAAGCCGCTCGCATGGGGGACCGCCCCATGGCCAGCAGGAGAACGATGAACCCCAGGGGAAGAAGGAGGTGGATCCTTGGCAGGACCGGCTCACGCCTCCCGACTCGGGAGCCCTCCAGACCCATCCGCCCCGCCCGGAAGTGGATGGCCATGAGAAGGGCCACATAATAGAGGACGGCCGGGACGATGGCGGCTACGGCCACCTGGGGGTAGGGGATATTTGTCCAGGTGGCGAGGATGAAAGCACCCGCGCCCATGACCGGGGGCATGAGCTGACCACCAGTGCTGGCGGCAGCTTCGATGGCCCCGGCGAAAAACGGCTTAAAGCCGGACCTCTTCATCAGGGGTATGGTGAAGGTGCCGGTGGTGACCACGTTGGCCACGGCGCTTCCGGACAAGGACCCCATGAGGGCGCTGGCCAGGGCCGCCGTCTTCGCCGGCCCTCCTCTGCTCCGTCCGGTGGCCCGGTCCGCCAAGGCGATGAGGAGAGCGCCGCCCCCTGCCATGTCCAGAAGGGCCCCGAACAGGACGAAGAGGTAAACGAAGTCCGCCGAAACCCCCAACGGCACCCCCCATATACCTTCGGTGGAGAGGTATAGGTGCTCCATGAGGCGGGTGAATCCGTAGCCCCGATGGGCCAGGAAGCCCGGGAGGTACGGTCCCGCCGCCGCATAGGCCAGGGCCGCAAAGGCCACGACCACCAGGCCCCACCCGGTGGTCCGCCGGGCCAGCTCCAGAACCACCAGGAGGGTAAGGAGTCCCCCGGCCAGATCCAGGGCGGTTGGGCTTCCCGACCGCCTCACCAGAGCCTCGTTCTCCGAGACCATGTAGATGGCGCTGATGACGACCGCCGCGATCAGAAAGGCGTCCAGCAGCAGCATCCATGGTGTTTTCCCGCTCGCCCCGCCGGGGTCCCCCTGCTCGAGATGTCCCGCCTTCACCCGGGCCCCCACACCCATGAATCCCAGGGTCGCCATGAAGGCCAGGTGGACGGGCCGTTGGACCAGGGCCGTAAAGGGCGACACCCCTGCCGAAAAGAGGTGGAAGAGGGCTGCGCCTACCGCCAGAAAAAGAGTTGCGACCCGGAGCATGGCCGGAAGAATGGGGGTTCGGTGGGGCTACCCTCCGAACAGCCCGAAGAGAAGTGCGAAGCCCAGGGCGAACACCATGAAGAACGTCAGGGCGAAAGCATAGCTGCGCTTGGGATCGATTTTGGTGACCCCCACAGCCATGACGGCGAAGGCCCAAAGTCCGAACAGGTCGATCATCTTCAGGACCCTGTACGGGTACCCTTCCTCCAGGAAGAACGCGAAGGTTCCCAGGCTCAGGGTCACCGTAGGATCACCCTGCGAGAGCTTCAGGGGGAGGAGCAAGAGGGCTCCGAGAGCCGAGATGATGGTGCCGTGGGCCACCACCGAGAGGTACTGAACGTAGCGCCCGTTGTCTCCGAACAAAAAGGCGAAGAAGAGCGTAATGATGCCGGCCACGATGAAGGCCATCAGGAAGAAACCGATGGGCCCCACGATGACCGACACGATCCTGATGAGCGGTCCACCTGCTTCGAACCCCGCCGGAACGTCCTGACCCTGATCGATCATCTGAGCCCGGCTGAACTCCACCCACATGTCCGTTGGGATAAAGACGGTAGAAAGGAAGAGCAGCAGCGCACCCACTGCCAGGGCCCCGAACCAAACGGGCTTGTCACGGAGAGCCGTGAAGAGCTCTCCCGGCGAGAAGAAGACCTGCATCACCCGCTGGGGCAGCGAGGGTAACGAGGTCGTGGTGGTCTCTTCCACGGTTCCTCCTGGTGTTCGGGCCTGGAAATGCCCGATCCGGCCGGGGGCACAAGCCGCCCGACCGGACCTGGTCATTGGAAACGAAGAATCAACCGCCCTGCAGCCACACGGTTGAGGTTCCAGTCACAGACATGGGCATGGGCGGAATTCCCGCCGCCGGGACTTCCGTCGTCCCGTCCAAGTCCTGGCTGGACTCATTGTAGACCATCACGCCACGGGCAGGGTCGAAGAGGAACATCCCCACCACGTCACCGGAGAAGGACTGGATCACCTCCATGCCCTGGGTCACCGCCTCGGCTACGGCCTCGGCCTCACCTTCGTAGGTGATCTTCAAGAGGGTCACGCCATCCACCGCGGTATCGCCGACCAGCGTATAGGTCGTGATGGATTCCGAGGCGATCATCCCTCCCTCGGCCGGAAGCTCGTAGGCGGTGGTGTCGGTCCACATGGCGCCGGGTTCGGTCACATCACCCGGGAGCCTCGGGAAGAACTCGTACGCGAGGCCCGCCGGGCGAACGAGCTGTTCGGCACTGCCTTTGACCTCCGGAGTGGACACGACCGTGCCCCGCCCCATCCCGTCCATGGTGAACACCAAGGGCCCTTCGATGTCCGACTCGGAAGCGGTCTCAGGGGCGCCCATGGGGTTGTTGAGGGAAGCGGTCAGTTCCTGGAACTCCACGGTTACTTCCATGCCGTTCTCTGCGGAAGCGAAGGTCATGGCCATGGTGATGTCGCTCGATCCCTGGATCTCCATGGTGCCCATGGCGCCGGCATCGACGATGACGTCCTGAGACGCTTCGCTGACGTACGTCAGCGTGGGAGTCTCTGGGACCTCGTACATGAGAGCCTTTCGTGGGCTCACGGCCCCTGGGCCCGAACAGGCCGCCAGTCCGAAGAGGATCAGGGCGGTTGCAGCGAAGTACTTCATGGGTTTCCTCCACATTGATGGGTCCCCGCCCTGGTCCTGCCGGCAGGATGATATGTTCGCGGTGATGATGGTCGTTTGAGCAGACACACAGATCTTACGGAACAAAGGTACGATTTCTTCGCGTTTCTTTGCAGTGCCGCCGGCCAACCGTCCGAATCACGCCGAGTCAATCTCCGATCGGAAACCGGGAGCCCTTGGCCTCTCTCCCGGCCCAGCGTTATCCTTTTTCGGAGTAAACAGGGAAAACCGCATGGAGACAACGCATGAGCCTCCGGACCAACCCGGATAGAATTCTGGAGAACATCGACCGGCAACGATCTCGGGAAGAAGAGAACGCCGGCCGTCCGTCCGATGACCGTCAGGCCGTCGGCCGGGAGCTGGACACCACGCCGCCGGCCCCCGACGCCACCAACCCAGAGCGGATGAAGAGGATTTTCCGCCTGGTCGAGGAGTCCTATAAGCAAGCGGCCCAAGGCACTGAGCTGGGCAAGCTCGCCGCCCGATTCAGGGGCATCGGCGACCTCCATCACCATCACGCCCGAGGCGACGTGAGCGTGGTGATTCAGTATCACGACTCGGGCAGACCCGACGACGTCGGCATGTCTCCTTTCGAGATCCGGCCTCAGGATCTGGCGGAAACGAAAAAGGAGACAGGCAACAGCAGGGCCGACTTCAACGCCATGAAGATCCTCCGGACCGAGCTTCGGAGCGGCGTCATGTCCGCCTACAAGAAGATGGAGCCACGAGTCCGGGACGCGTTACGCGAACGAGCAGACCTTGGCCATCTCTCCGTGAACGTCACCATGGATCTTCGAACCGCCCAATAGGAAGGGGCCCCGGGCTGCGAGTCCTCCTCATTTTTCTGGACGGGGTCGGGATTGGGCCGTCCGATCCCGAGCGTAATCCCTTCCTCGAAGCCCGCATCCCCACCCTCAGAGGCTTACTAGGGGGCCGAGTGCCGGTACTGGACGACATCCCCGCCGGCCCTGAGGCACTTTGCCTCTCCCTGGACCCTCTCATGGGTGTAGGAGGCCTGCCCCAGAGCGGCACCGGCCAGACCGCTCTCCTCACCGGAGAGAACGCCCCCCGCATTTATGGACGTCACTTCGGGCCGTGGGTCCCCGTACCCCTTCGGCCCCTGATGATGGAGAGGAACGTCCTGACCCGGGCCAAAGCCCGAGGCCACTCCTGTGTCTTCGCGAACGCATACCCGAGCCAGTATCAGCACCTCGCCTGGTCGAAGAGGCCCGCCGGCCCGCCACTGGCAGCCCATGGCGCCGGGGTCTTCACCCGGGATGAGGACCATTTGGCCGTCGGCACGGCAGTTTCGAGCGAGATCGTGAATACAGCCTGGAGGACCCGCCTCGGTTTCGACCACATCCCGGAGGCCACACCCTTCGAAGCCGGCCGCAACCTGGCCGGCATAACCGAAACGGCCGACCTGACGTTCTTCGCCCATTACTCCACCGACACGGCGGGGCATGAACGGAAGATGGGGGTGGCCACTGCCGCCCTGGAGAAGGTCGACGCGTTCCTCGCAGGCCTT
>JABDNZ010000202.1 GCA_013043565.1 Gemmatimonadota bacterium
CGAGCGGTTCTGGGACCGTCTCCAAACCGAGACCTACGGTGAGTTGATCTCCTATGTGATGGATATCCAGGACGGCAATCCGGCCGGGGACAACGCACCCTTCTTCGACGAGTTCAGGGTGGACCTCCGTCTGAGTGAACCGGACTATCGCGTCGGAGTGGACGAGGAGACGATTAGCTCCCTGGAAGCCCTTCATGAGGACCTCTTCTTCGAAACCCATACGCTCTTCAGCCTTATCGGGGGCCGTTACCAGACCTCGCTTTCCAACCCGGGGCGGGTCCTGCCGTTTGTCGATCCGTCCGGGGCCGGGGCGCCGGGAGTGGCCCGGTTGTCCCTGACCGGGAAGGAGCGAGGTAACCCGGAGCTACTGGTCCGGACCTGGGCCTCGGAAGATGCCGAACCGGTGCTCCAGCGATACGAGCTCACCCCCCTCCCGGTGCAGGATTCGGGGCTGACGGGCGTGGTGATGGCGGCTGGGGTGGAGGGGTTGGATCAGGTTCGCGTGCGTGTGACGGTACCAGATTCCATAGACCGATACGAAGAGTTCGCCGCAAGGAGCAGCGAGTCAGGGATCGATAGGCAGTTTCTGAGCGTCGAGCTCCTCGAGAAGATGCTGGCGTCTTTGCGACGTCTCCACGACGCAGGAATGATGGAAGAAACATTGGCCTGGGACAGGGTGGGGAGCCTGGCGGTGGACTTCCGGCTGGAGAAGGACAGCATCTATCAAAAGACCGCCTTTCTGCCACGGAGCCGAACGCCGAAAACCACCGACAACCCCCGCCTCACATCGGGGGATTGGGAATACCGGGGTCAGGCTTTGGTTCAATGGGATTCCCCAATGTCCTTGGCCGAGAGCGAAGATCTCCTGGCCAAACTCGGGTCCTTCCCTGGAGTGAACGCGTACTTCCTGACCGAGTCCTATCTGGGCAATCGTGTATGGGCAGCGGACTTCCTCCCGCCCCAGGGCGGAACCTACATCTCTCAGGCCAAGCTCAACGCCCTTAAACCGACCCTCTTTGTCAGCGGACGGGAGCACGCCAACGAGGTCTCCAGCACGAACCATATTCTCCGCCTCGGGGAGCTCCTGGTGACGGACTCCGCGTACCGGGAGATGCTCAAGAAAGTGAATGTGGTCCTGCACCCCGTGACCAATCCGGACGGAGCTGAGCTGGCGTATGCCCGACAGCTGGTGAACCCCGATCATATGCTCCATGCGGGACGCCCAGGGGCCCTCGGCACGGATGCCACCAGCGGGGGAAGCTCTCCCGACCCGATCTATCCGGAGAGTCGGGCCCGCGGAATGATCCGGGAGGCCTGGCTCCCGGACATTTATCTCAACCCCCACGGATACCCGAGCCACGAGTGGGTTCAGTACTTCGCCGGTTATAGCGCATGGGCCCGAGGGAGGCGGGTCGGCCCGAGGACCTGGTGGGTCCCCAGGGGCTGGTTCATCCCAGGGTTCTCGTGGGTGGAGGATGAAGAGAATCCCGATTACCAAACGGCCCAGTTTGCGATCCTGGACTCCATGGCCGCCGCTGTGACGGGCAATGAGGCCGTGCACGACATGAACCAGCGTCTCTATGCTCGATACAAGAAGTATGGTGAGCAGGACCGGGACGGGTTCACGGAGTACTTCCACAACGGGATGGTCGTAAGTATGCGCCTTCGAGGGACCGAGAGCATCGGAAACGGCCTCAACAGTCCGCGCATCACCTATTTCTCCGTCACAACGGAAGCCCCGGACGAGACGGCCAGGGGCGACTGGATGGACCTCATGGGGCAGGTAGGGCTCGCTCACACCACGTCCACGTTACGCTATCTGGCCACCGGTGAGTTCGAAGTAGAACGGGAAGCGGAAGCGTTCGACCAGGCCGTGGTCCGTAAGTTCTTCAGGGTGAAACCGGTGTTGCCACCAACAGACGACGATGAAAAAAAGGACCGGAAATGAACAACCTGCCTGACCTACCGCCCGGCGTGGACCGCCGCCTCTTCTTGAAACTGGCTGCCGGGGCCGCGGCGACGGCCGGCTTCGTTCCAGGCGCCCTCGGGCCCGGCTCCCTCATGGCTCAGGAACGCCCGGTTGGGCAGGAGAGGCCGGAGCCACCTCCGCCGGTTCCCCTTGGGAACGGCGAGCCCCCAGCCTGGTCGTTCCAGGCCTACCCGGGTGGGACGGGGTCCCTCCTGGAGAATCTGTGGCGGGAGGACGGGGGATCACCGTTCGAACGGACGACGTTCGAGATCGAGCCGTGGTCGGGTCCGGTTCCGGGAACGGAGGAGGACGTGGCGTTCCTCCCCGTGCATCGATTGGCCGCCCTGATCAGAGGGGAACACATCTCTCCGACGGAGCTGACCGAGATCTACCTGGAACGGCTGAAACGCTACGATCCCGCTCTTCTTTGCGCGGTTACGATACTGGAGGGAAGGGGGAGGGAGGAGGCCCAGCAGGCCGAGGCGGATCTGAAATCCAACGGGTGGAAGGGGCCCCTCCACGGTATCCCATGGGGTGTCAAAGATCTGTTCACCGTCTCGGGCACGCCCACGACATGGGGGGCCGAGGCCTTCCAGGACCAAGTCGTCGATGAGGACGCGGAGGTGGTCCGGAGGTTGAGGGGGGCCGGGGCGGTTCTCATCGCAAAGTTGTCGACCGGGGAGTTCGCCCGAGGCGACCAGTGGTATAGGGGTAGGACCAAAAACCCATGGAACGTGGAGCAGGGCTCCAGCGGTTCGTCGGCGGGCCCGGCGTCGGCTACCGCATCCGCCTGCGTCGCCTTTGGGATCGGTAGCGAAACCCAAGGTTCCATCACCTCTCCGGCGCGACGGTGCGGGCTGAGTGGGCTCCGACCCACGTTTGGCCGGGTCTCCCGTTACGGCGGGATGGTTTTGGCGTGGAGTATGGACAAGGTTGGCCCGCTTTGTCGCACAGTGGAGGACTGCGCCCTGATCTTCAGCGCCATCCACGGATCTGACGAAAAGGACCCATCCACGCTGACGACTCCCTTCCGGTTCCAGAGGGATCCCGATATGGCCTCATATCAAATCGGATACGACGAACAGGCCCCGGAAGAGTTCGTCGAAGCCCTTCGGGCCCTGGGGGCGAATCCGGTTCCCATGAACGAGATGCCCCGAGGGAGTTCCAACGCCCTGAATGTGGAATCGGCGGCAGCGTTCGACTTCCACATTGCACCGCTGCTCGAAGCGGAGGCCGCCGCGGCGGCGGCGGCGGCGGCGGCGGGCGAACCGCCGGCGGAGGAGGAAGAGGGAGACCGCCGGAGGGGGCGGTTCCGGGGCGGGAGGGACGTGTCTGCACTGGATTTCCTCCAATCCCAGAGACGCCGCTATCTGTTGATGCTGGAGATGGCGGAGGCCATGGAGGGGTTCGACATGTTCGTGAGCGGCCGGGGACAGGTAGGCCTGACCAATCAAACGGGGCATCCAGCGGTGGTGGTCCCCTACGACTTCGGCGGTGATAATCCCCAACCCCTCACCACCACCATCATCGGAGATCTGTTCGCCGACGACAAAATCCTCGCTGTGGCCCACGCCTACCAGGTCTCAACGGATTGGCACCTCAGGCGACCGGATCTGAGCGGGATCGGGTAACCAGGATCCGCCTACTGCACCACGAGAGTCACCGTCCCGGTTTGCTGGACAGACTCCCAGGTCGCTGTGACCGTCAGCTCATAGGTACCGGGTGGGGTCCCTCCCGTGGGGGTGGAAGTCCCGCTGTCTCCGCAGGCAGTCTGCAGAATCAGGAGCAGGGCTCCGAGACCGGCTAAAGCGGACCATCGGACCCGGTGGAGCATCGGAGCGCCTGCTCGCCGCCTTCGATGGTCCCCCTCCCGGATTAGCGTCGCCAGCATGAGGGCAAGGAGGCTGGCCAGGGCCAGGATGATTGCCCAGGAATGGCCTGGAAGGCCCGACCAGGTTCCCCGTGGACCCATCAGGAACGATGCCGATGGCGCTACCGTGGTGACCGTCATGTTCGTCGAAGCCTGGCCCGAAGCGAGTGTCAACTCATCGCTCGCGAATGCGCATGTAGTTCCGGACGGTGCGCCGGTACAGCTCAGTCCTACCGTTTCCTCGAACACACCACCTTGGGCGCTGACGCTGATGTTGTATGTGGCGGCCTGCCCGGGGGTGACCGTTCGGGTCGTGGGTGACGAGGATACCCCGAGGGTCGTGGCGTCGCTGCACTGGGAGAACTCCGAAGTATTCCCGTTTGCGTCGGTTGCGGTTGCCGTGAAGACCGAGCCGGTGACACTGGAGAATGAACTCGCCACCGTTCCGTTCCCCGACGCGTCGGTGGTTAAGTTCGCGGTCCCGAGGGGTGTCTGGCCCTCACCGAACCCGGTTTCGTCACATTCGGGGTTGGAGAAGAACTCCATTGTGAATGAGGAACTGGCAGTGCTGTTCAGGGAGGCTTGAATGACCGCGCCGCCACTCGAGGCCACGGAAGTGAGGACCGGGTAATTCTGGAGGTTGTTGGGGCCCGTATCGCCATCTCCCTCGTCGTTGACGGTGACACCGTCCCTGTTGAGTTCGAGCCCCAAGGCCGCATTATCGAAAATCGAGTTGGATAGCACCAAGTTCCCCGTACCTGCGGTATTGAAGACGGCGACCCCGACCCAGGTAGCGTTGGCGACGACATTTCCGGCTCCGGATTGGGCCCCTCCCAGGGTGTTCCCAGACGCTCCGTTGGAAAAGCGTACACCCGCTCCGCGGACGCTCATGGGTAGGGTACCGGTGACATCCATGCCCAAGGTGTTCCCCTGGATTACGTTTCCCGACGCATCGGGGCCGTCGACCCGAATCCCCCCGGTGTTCCCGGAG
This sequence comes from Gemmatimonadota bacterium, assembly GCA_013043565.1. Taxonomy (GTDB): domain Bacteria; phylum Gemmatimonadota; class Gemmatimonadetes; order Longimicrobiales; family Gaopeijiaceae; genus JABDNZ01. The sequence goes on from JABDNZ010000202.1 coordinate 4,831, forward strand.
ATGAGGTTGCCGGCGCCGGACTCGGTACCCCCGATGGTGTTCCCGGGAGCATCCCTGATCCAGAACCCCCCATCATTCGGCACGGCCAGCGTGCCCGTGTGGTCGGTTCCGATGTAGTTGCCCTGGATGATGTTGCCCGTTGCCGTGACGCCGGCCACCGTGATACTGCCGTCGCGGTTCCCAGAAATGACATTCCTGGCTCCAGGGGCGGTGCCCCCGATGGTGTTGTCTGGAGAGGAGGTAAGGAAGATCCCGAGTTCGTTTCCAAGCGCTGCCATGCCCGTGGCATCGGTCCCAATCAGGTTGCCCTGGATCACAGTCCCCGAGGAGCCCTCGCCGAGGCCGATGCCCCAGAATGTATTACCTGAGATGACATTCCCGGCGCCGATTTCCGATCCTCCGATGGTATTGTCCTCACCCCAGGTAAGGACGCCTATCTCCGTGTTCGGTATCGCTGCATCGCCGGCGGCGTTCGTTCCGATATAGTTGCCCTGAATCAGGTTTTCTGTGGCCAGGAGATTTCCGATGAGAATGCCGAATGCGTTGCCCGAAATGACGTTCCCGGCTCCCGGTTCGGTGCCACCGATGATGTTGTTGGTTGCGGAGTGGATGGCGACACCCGACTCACCGTTTCCGACAGCGGCGTTTCCCGTGAGATCCGTACCAATGAAGTTCCCAAGAACTACGTTCTCTTCATTGACCTCCCCCAGGAGAAACACGCCAGCGAGTCCGTTTCCGGAGAGGACATTTCCGGCCCCATCTTCCGTTCCGCCGATGGTGTTCGAGGAGGCGAATATGACCGCCAATCCATGCTCGCCATTGCCCAATGCCGCCGTTCCTGACGCATTGGTCCCGATGAGATTCCCCTGAACCGTGTTCTCCCATCCGTGCTCTCCATAGACGGTGACGCCGTTGAAAGTGTTTCCGGAAATGAGGTTCCCTGCCCCTGTTTCGGCCCCGCCGACGGTATTCCCTGGTCCGTAGATCGGAATGCCCCCGCCATTGGGAATGGCGGCGTCCCCTGTGGCATTGGTCCCAACATAGTTTCCTTGAACCAGGTTCCCGGTGGCACCTTGGTCCCAGAAGGTGATCCCCTCTCTGTTCCCTGAAATTAGATTCCGGGCGCCCGCGGAGGTGCCGCCGATGATGTTATCGGCCACGTTGTCCACCCATACCCCGATATCATTCCCCAGAGGCATTGTGCCGGTAGCGTCCACACCGATGTAGTTCCCCGCAATGAGGTTCCCTGTGGCGTTGGGCGGGCCGAGGTTGATGCCGTGGCCGGTGTTTCCGGAGATGAGGTTTCCACTTCCTGCAGCCGTCCCCCCAATCGTGTTGTCCGGTGCCAGGAGAAGGACGCCCGTATCGTTCGGGATTGCCAGGATCCCGGTGACATCGGTGCCGATGTAATTCCCCACGACCAGGTTCCCAGTCGCTGAAACATCGACAATGGTCACCCCCTCTCGGTTTCCGGAAATCAGGTTTCGGGCCGCCGCGGTCGCTCCGCCAACCGTGTTGTCGCTTGCCTGCCCGATCAACACGCCCGCGTCTCCATTCCCAAAGTCCAGGGTTCCCGTCACGTCCGTACCGATGTAGTTCCCTTCGATCGCGTTGAAGGTGCAGTCGGTGTTGATGGAGATTCCGTTCCAGGCGAACCGGTTGATGACCAATCCCCGGACGAGGTTCTGGGAGCCGACGATGTCGAGCCCGTGGGCACCTCCCGCCAAACTTCCGTCCAATTCGATCACTGGGGTCCCAGCGAAGTCGGGCTCCGACGTCCCGTCGATGATGACGTCATCCTCCAACGCCGGGAGGGCCGCCAGGGGTTGGATGGTATGGGGTCCCGCTCCGGGAATACTGAAATGGATGATGCCTCCCACCGGGTCCAGGTTCGACGCTGTGATTGCCTCCCGGAGGCTGCAGTGGCCGGCGTCGCAGGTGCCGTCGTCCAGGTCATCCGTGGCGTTGACGGTGAAGGTCGTTTGGGCTGATACGCCTGGGAGAAGAATCAGGCCCAGGAACACGAACGTCAGAAAGGCCGATCGAGCGGGGGACGCCGTTTCCGAAAGGGTGCGGAACCTCATGGCCCTACCTCCAGGGGAAGAGTGCCAGGAAAATGGAACCCGTTTCCAGTGCTGATAGGCTGGTCGCACAGGTAGGAATAAGGGGGGGATGGCTCTCCGGGCAAGGCCGGGGAATCGGTGGGAGAGGGCTGGCAGGAAAGGAAGGGAGCGGCTGCGTTAGACTTCTCCACCATCTTTCAAACGCCAGAGATACCAGGACGCTACGCTCCTCAGCGGTGCCCAGACCTGGGCCCGTTGTTGGGCCTCGGAGGGGGTCGGCCTCTCGCCGAGGCCGTCCAGGATTCGTATTCCCTCCAGGAGCCCCAGGTCTCCTGGAGCGAAGATGTCCAGACGCCCGAGATGGAATAGGAGGAACATCTGGGCGCTCCACTCTCCGATTCCCCAGACCGCCGTCAGCTGCTCGACCACTTCCTGATCGGGTAGGGTGGAGAGACTGCGAAGGCGGAGGTCCCCGGACTCCGTTCGCTCGGCCAGGCTCCTGATGGCCTTCAGCTTGCTCCTCGATAGCCCCGCGCTCCTCACCGAGTTCTCTGGGATGGCCAGCATCTCCTCGGCGGTGGGGAACCTTCGAGGGTTGGGGCTCAGGGCCTTCACGCGGTCGTGGATGGTGCGGGCAGCGCCGGTAGCCAGCTGCTGGTAGATGATGATCCTCGCCAGCGTGTGGAAGTACGGGAGCCGAGGCTTCGCCGGAAGATCCGGGAAGGGCGGGAGCCCCTTCATTACCTTCCCGAGGGCCGGATCCCTGCGGGACAAAGCGGCAAGCTGAGCTTTGGTGGGTTTCACTCATTCCTCCGTTCTGGCTTGGGAGGAGAGAATCTGCCAAAGACCATCGGAGAGGGTCAACCCGAGGAAGGCAGCGGGTTTGGCTTGGGATCGTGGCCCGAACCTGGGGCCGGCCTAGCCACGTCGGCCCTCCTCCCTCATTCTGTTGCCCACCGCTCAAGGGCGGGGGAGGCCGAAGAGTCGAATCCAAGTCAGAGGAGCTGCATCCGATGCAGATGCTCATCGACGGTCAGTGGGTGGGAGGATCCAAGGAGATTCCGGTATACGATCCCTACACCGGGGACCTGGTGGATGTCGTTCCCAAGGGGACTTCGGAGGATGTGGACCGGGCTATATCTGCCGCCGTGGAGGGGTACAAGATCAACCGGAGTCTCTCCAGCGGTGAACGGGCGGTGATCCTCCGAAGAGCGGCGGACCTCCTGGAGAAGAGACAAGAGGAGTTCGCCGTCCTCATCGCCAGGGAGGGGTCCAAGACGATCCGAGAAGCCCGGAAGGAAGCCTATCGGTGCACCCAGACTCTCCGTGTGTCCGGTGAGGAGGCCACGCGGATCCTCGGCGAGACCATCTCCTTCGATCAGCAGAAAGGGTCCGAGAACCGCAGAGGGTATTACTACCGGTTCCCAATCGGTGTCGTGGGCGCGATCACGCCCTTCAACGACCCTCTGAACCTGGTGGCCCACAAGGTCGGGCCGGCCATCGCGGGGGGGAATGGGGTGGTGCTGAAGCCGGCCACGGTCACGCCCCTTTCAGCACTGAAGCTGGCCGACCTTCTCCTCGAGGCGGGCCTTCCTCCCGAGATTTTGAACGTGGTGACGGGGCCGGGAGGGGAAGTCGGAGCGGCCCTGGTTTCCGACCCTCGGGTGCGGATGATCTCGTTCACGGGAGGTGTAGAGGCAGGCCTGGAGGTGACCCGAAGCGCTGGCCTGAAGAAGATCGGGATGGAGTTGGGCTCCAACAGTCCCGTCGTGGTCCTTGGCGACTGTGACTTCGAACAGGCAGTGGACAGCTGCGTTTCCGGGGCGTTTTGGGCGGCGGGCCAGAACTGCATCGGAGTGCAGCGGATCTATGTCGAGGAGGAGGTTTTCCCCGCCTTCCGAAACGCTTTCGTGGAGAAGACCCAGCGCTACAAGGTCGGTCCCAAGCTGGAGGAAGACTGCGACATGGGGCCGTTGATCACGGAAGGAGAAGCCGAGCGAGTAGAGGCCTGGGTGGAAGAGGCCTTGGCGGCCGGAGCCACCCTGGAATGTGGGCATAGAAGGGAGGGGGCAACCTACAGGCCGACCGTCCTCACGGGCGTGGCTGACGGCATGAAGGTGGACTGCGAGGAAATCTTCGGGCCCGTCGTGAACCTCTATCCGGTGAAGGATCTTAAGGAGGGGATCGAGAGGTCCAACGCTGTCGACTTCGGTCTTCAAGCGGCGGTCTTCACTTCCTCTTTGGCGTCTGCCTTCGAGGCGGTGGAGGGTCTGGAAGCCGGCGCGGTGATCGTCAACGATTCTACCGACTACCGGATGGACGCCATGCCGTTCGGTGGGATCAAAAGCTCCGGCTTAGGCAGGGAAGGCATCCGCTTCGCCCTTCAGGAGATGACGGAGCCAAAGGCGGTCTGCTTGAACCTCTAGGGATCAGGACCCCTCGGTTACCTGCTCCAGGTCTCCTTGAGGACCCTGAGCCAGTTTCCGTGGGCGACCTTCTTCAGGGCCGCCCCTCGGATTCCAGCCGTCTTCAGCGCGTCGATCAGCTTGGGGAGCCCTGAGGCGTCGCCCATGTCCTGGGGAACCTTCGTTCCGTCGAAGTCCGATCCCAGCCCGACGTGGTCCACACCGATCTTCTCGGCGATGTATTGCACATGCTTCACGATCTCTTTGACGGTGGTCCGCTTGTCTTCAAGACCGTCTTTCCTCAGGAAAGCCCGAGCGAAGTTCACACCCACTATCCCCCCAGAATCCCCGATTGCTCGGAGCTGGTCGTCGGTCAGGTTCCGGGTAGACCGGCAGAGTTTCCAAACTCCGGAGTGGGAAGCGACGATGGGGGCGCGGGAGAGGGAGACCACGTCCCAAAACCCCCTTTCGTTGAGGTGGGAGAGATCCACCATGACCCCCAACTCGTTGCTTAGGCGGACCAGGTCCTTCCCGGCTGAAGTGAGTCCGGGGCCGATGTCCGGGGTGTCGGGGAAGTTGAAGGGCACGCCGTGTCCAAAGGCGTTGGGGCGACTCCAAACCGGACCCAGGGACCGGAGGCCGGCTTCGTAGAGGACGCCCAGGGTATCCAGGTCTTGCTTGATCGCTTCCACTCCTTCGATGTGCATGACCGCGGCCAGGACTCCTCGGTCCATGGCCGAGGTGAGCTGTCTGTGGGTGGTTACGACTTTCAGCTTCCCTTTTGAGAGTTTCTGTAACCGGAGGAGAGCGGCCATCATGGCCATGGTCGCGTTGAGGGCAGCGGGTTGGGTGACCTTTCCGGCGATGGGTACGTCCCAGCCCTTCTTCTTCACCGGCCCCTCTGGGCCTTTCTCGCGCCAATAGAACTTCTTATCCCAGTTCTTCGACGGGACGAACATGGCGAACAAACCGCCGGCAAGTCCGCCCGCCTTTGCCTTCGGAAGGTCGATGTGCCCCTCTCGGCCCGTGAGGAAGTCCTCCTCGGAGCCGGGCCTCTTGATGGCTAGATGAAGTAGGGTGTCATTGTGGCCATCAAAGATTGGGACGACGCTGGACTTCGGCATCTCGGCCCTCCGAAAAAGGTCTGGGGACTTTCTGATTCCCTTTGAATGTCTGTCAGTGGACGGTGGTTAATGTGGACCGAACCGGGACTGGTGTCACCCGCGAATGTGCAAGAAGCTTCCCTCGTCCTTAGTTTCAAAATAGTACCCTCCGGAACAAGATCTCTCCCTTCGCGCTGGGCGACTGGGAACTCCGGAGGTTCGCGGATGGAGGAGAAATGGAAAGACCCAGAGATCGCCTGTTTCAGGAGTGGGTAAAGAGCTGGGCGGATCAAACCGGCCTGGGCGTGCCGTGCGGCGAGGCCCAGGCTGATGGGGTTCCTTGCTTCGAGCTCGACAGGGATTGTGCCGAGTGTGATGAGGCCTACCAAGCATGGCTTGAGTACCGGCGGAAGAGGGAGTCAGGTGACAAGCCAGAATGAGCAGGGAGAAGAGAATGCCGTTTTCTTTCCGTCGTATTGGGTTCCGTAGTCTCGTAGCGGTGCTGGCCATGGCCGCATTCTGCGTCGTCAATCCTGCCTGTGCACCTGCCCCCGACTACGACCTGGTCATCCGGGGCGGGACTCTCTACGACGGGAGTGGGGACCCCGGCCTACTTGTTGACCTCGCCATTTCCGGCGATACCATCGTCGCCAAAGGAGACCTTGCCGGGGCCACGGGCAGGAATGAGATCGACGCCACCGGGATGGCTGTAGCCCCGGGGTTCGTCAACCTCATGAGCTGGGCCACGGAGACGATGATCGAAGATGGGCGGGCCATGAGCGACATCCTGCAAGGGGTTACGCTTCAGGTAATGGGGGAGGGAAGCTCCATGGGGCCGATCCCGGACTCCCTGAAAGATTGGGCCCGAGGCCAACAAGGCGATATCAAGTACGAGATCGAGTGGAGCACCCTGGGCGAATACCTCGAATACCTTGTGGACCGAGGGGTTTCTCCGAATGTGGCCTCGTTCATGGGCGCCGCTACGGCTCGGGTAAACGTGCTGGGGTTCGAAGATCGGGCACCCTCTCCGGAAGAGTTGACCGAAATGCAGGAGCAGGTGAGGCAGGCGATGCGGGAAGGGGCTCTCGGCGTCGCGTCGGCCCTCATCTATGCTCCCGGAGCTTACGCCGAGACCTCGGAACTCATCGCTCTAGCGGAGGCGGCTGGAGAGTTCGGCGGCATTTATATCTCCCACCTCCGGAGTGAGGGGAACCGGCTCCTCGAAGCCTTCGATGAGTTCTTGACGATCGCGAGAGAAGCCGGTGTCCCGGCGGAGATCTACCATCTGAAGGCAGCCGGTGAGGAGAACTGGTCCAAGATGGACGAGGTGATCCGTCGCGTGGAGGAGGCCCAAGGTCAAGGGATGCGGATCACCGCCGATATGTACACCTACACGGCCGGGGCCACGGGTCTTGATGCGGCCATGCCCCCGTGGGCCCAGGAGGGCGGCCCGGAAGAGTGGTATGCCCGCCTCCGGGATCCGGATCTCAGGGCCCGAATCGCCCAAGAGATCATCACCCCTACCGACGAATGGGAGAACCTCCTGCTCGCGGCGGGGGGGGCGGAGAACGTTCTCCTCGTTGGTTTCAAACAGGATTCCCTGAAGTATCTGACTGGGAAGACCCTCGCCGAGGCTTCCGAGATGCGGGGGACACCTCCGGAGATTACCGCCATGGACCTGGTGTCACTGGACGAGAGTCGGGTGGGGACCGTCTACTTCATCATGTCGGAGGAGAACGTGAAGAAGAAGATCGCCCTACCGTGGGTGAGCTTCTGCTCGGACGCAGGCGCACCGGCGGCCGAAGGGATCTTCCTTGACTCCAACCCCCATCCCCGGGCATATGGGTCCTTCGCCCGTCTGCTGGGAAGATATGTTCGAGAGGAGCAGGTGATTCCCCTCCCAGAGGCCGTACGCCGTTTAGCGGCCTTTCCGGCAGAGAACCTGGGGATTCGTCGGAGGGGTCGACTGGAGGAAGGGTACTTCGCGGACGTAGTCGTTTTTGATCCGGCGAGGATTGTCGATAACGCCACATTCGCCGAACCCCACCAGTATGCCACGGGAGTAGCCCACGTATTCGTGAACGGGATCCAGGTTGTTTCGGACGGGGAACACACCGGAGCAAAGCCCGGCAAGGTGGTCCGAGGGCCGGGCTGGATCGGCTGGGACTGACTCCTTCCCCTGCTTCGAGGAGGAACAAGACGGTCTGGGCTCAGGCGACCCCTTTCACCTCTTCGCCAAGCTCGATTATCCCTCTTGCAGAACCCTTCCCTACCTGCGAGGGTAACCTGACTCACTTTGAGATCCGGCTGTTCATTTCGATGAAGTTCAATCATACCGAGTTTGGAGGATATTTATGGATCCTATCGCCAACCCACTGGCCCCGGCTGCCACGAGCCTTCCCCGGATCGGGGACCCCGCGCCTCAGTTCACCGCGGACACGACTTTTGGAACCCTGAAGCTCGAGGATTTCAAGGGCTCCTGGGTGATCTTGTTTTCGCATCCAGCGGACTTCACCCCCGTCTGCACCACCGAGTTCATTGCCTTTGCGGAGATCCATCCGGACTTGAGGAAGCTCAACTGCGAGCTCATGGGTTTGAGCGTGGACAGCGTCTATTCCCACATCGCTTGGGTCAGGAACGTCAAAGAGAAGATGGGCGTCGAAATCACCTTCCCGGTGATCGCCGACCTCAACAAGGAAGTGGCGACCCTCTATGGCATGATCAACCCGGGGGAGAGCAAGACGGAGACGTCCAGGGCGGTTTTTATCATCGATGACAAGCAAGTGGTCAGGGCGATCATCTATTACCCCCTGACGACGGGCAGAAACATGCAGGAAATCCTTCGAGTCGTTAAGGCCCTTCAGGTCACCGACGAGCACACCGTGGCGACTCCGGCCAACTGGGAACCGGGCCAAAAGGTGATAATGCCTCCGCCGAAATCGGCTGAAGCCGCCGAGATGCGTGTGGCAGAAGAGGGTATGGAGTGCAAGGATTGGTACTTCTGTAAGAAAGACCTCTAGGAGGCTGCCATGGCCTGCATTGATGCCGATGGAACGCTGACGCCTACTGGCCTCGTCCTGCTGAGGGGGCTGGCCGAGCAACCCCTTCCGCCGGAGGACATAGCCAAACAAATAAGCGAACCCATCTTCAAAGTACGAGGAAGCCTGCGGGAGCTGGCCGATGCCGACCTCATCGAAGAGGACGGCGGCGTTTTCAAGATCACCGAGGCGGGGAGGAGCAAGCTCTAGGCTCGGAGGATTCCTTCGACGTCACACAAAGAGGGGGGCGGTGATCCGCCCCCCTCTTGCCGTCCAACTCTGGACCAAGCCCGATCAGGTATTGGTCCGATCCACCAAAAGCCGCACGACATATTGCACGTCCAGCTCGTCAGACCAGACTCCGTACAGGTGGTCCCCATCCACCTTCACAGGGGCGAATCGATCAGGGAGCGTCACCACCCCCAGCCAACGACCCTGGTTGTCAAAAACCTCCCATTCCGGTGAGCCGATCTCCTGGGGGTTGAACTCGAAGTCCTCATCGGCCCCTTCAGCCAGGTCCCGGGCGCTCCGGATCCTCTGTGCCCAGAGCGTTTCCCCAGGCCCGTAGAAGATGAGGCCGAAGACCGGGTAGTTTTCTGCGAACCGGATTCCGCCCATGATGAACTCGATCTGTGCCGGCGGAACGCCGAACTGGGCATATTGTTCTCTCATGGTTCGAAGGATGGCTGTCTGGTCCGATTCCTCCACCGGCTTGTTCTCTACCTCTCGGGTGATGACCCGGGTAAGGACCCCCTCCGGGTTATTCACCAGGATCCGGTACTGGTCGTTCATGGCATAGTAGACCGAGCCGGCTGCGTCCAGGTCCCAAACCGGTTCCGGTGCGAACAGAACCATGCTGAACTCTTCCTCGGTCAGCCCTTCAATTGTCTGTCCCTTCGGCAGGAGGGCAACGGTATCGACCACGGCGCCCGTAGTGTCGTAGACGACGATGGGATCGCCCTCCTCCAAAGACGCGACACCCTCGACATTCAGGCCCCTGAGCTGGGCCATGATCCGCCCTTGGGCGTCGACAGTCCACCGCGCCGGGACCCCTGCCTGGATTTGGATCGGGAAGCTGCCGGAGGCCTCACCGGCTGAGGTGAACATGGTCACCCTCTGGAGGCCAAGATCCGGGACCAAAATCCTATCCTGCTGATCCACGAAGATGAAGGCGGCCTGCTGGGAAAACTCCCCAGGTCCCGCTCCCGGGCCACCTAGGGTTTTCACGTACTGTCCGGTCGCGTCGAAAACCCTGGCTTCTTGGGCCTGAAGATCCATCACGTAGATGTTTCCCTGGCTGTCAACGTCGATGCTCGACAGAGGCATGATCTGTCCGAACTGGTATTCTGGGTCCCCCGCTACGGTGCCGATTCGGAGGTCCTCTGCGACGGTCCACCCGGCACCGGCACGCCATATGGGGGTGGCGGTGTTATGGACGACGGTCACTCCGGCGCTGTCCGCGATCGTGCCTTCCCAGGCACCAGCATCGCCACAGGCTTGGAGGATCGGGATCGCAGAGACGAGAAGGAGAAGAATTGGGAACTTCGACCGTGTATTCATGGTTTGCACTCTCTGAAGAGAATCGGTTTCCTTTGGACCGAGGTGTTCATCGGCATGCATACTGTAACCTGGATAACTATACGGTCCTACCCCAGGGACCCTTCAATCTCGGCAATGGCGGTGGACGATGAGTGAAGTGTGCGACGCAGGAAATGTGAGGCCTTCGTTGCATTTACGCCCACCCTCTTAGATCTTCGAGCATTATGCGGATCGCCTATCTCGACGGCCCTCGGCTTCGCCGGTCACTCCTGGCAGCTTGCGAGTACATCCAACAGCAGCGTAGGGAGCTGAATCGCATCAACGTGTTTCCAGTCCCCGATGGGGATACCGGCACGAACCTCTCGCTGACGGTTCAGGCCATCGCGGACCACCTCCGAAGGAACCAGGATCGGGACTTCCATGCAGTTGCCCACGAGGTCGCCCAGGCGGCGGTCTTGGGTGCCCGAGGCAACGCGGGGATGATGCTTTCCCACTTCCTCCTGGGTTTTGCCGCCGATACTCGAGGGAAGGCCAGGATCTGCGCGAGAGAGTTCGGTGTGGCCCTCCACGCCGGGGCCGATCGGCTTTACGACGCCCTGGAACGTCCGGTAGAGGGAACGATCCTCACGGTGATCAGGGACACCGCGATGGCGGCCTTGGAAGCCAAGGCTCACGATTTCCATCAACTGATGAGCCTTCTCACCGACCGGGCCAGAGCTTCCCTTGATCGGACGCCGGACCTTCTCCCGGTCCTGAAGAAAGCCGGAGTCGTAGACGCCGGAGGGAAAGGTTTTGTTCACCTCCTCGAGGGTGTCCTGGGGTATATCCAAGGTGATTCGATGGTTTCCGCGGGCGGACTCGCCCCCGTGTCCGCCACGGCACCGGCGGTCGGTCAGGTGGAGTACCCGACCGAGGCCGAACGCTTCCGATACTGCACCGAAGCCTTGGTTCGGGGGGATGACCTCCCCGAACAGAAGGTTGTCAGGGAGGAGCTTCGGGAGAGGGGTGACTCGCTTATCGTCATCCGCTCCGAGGAGGTCATCAAGGTCCACGTTCACACGGACGACCCGGAGGCTGTCTTCGCGTATCTCAAAACCCTGGGGACCCTGGTCACTCACAAGGCGGAAGACATGCAGGCCCAGCATGACCGGGCGGAGCGCGCAGCCCACGGGCACATGACCATGGTCCGGAGGCCGGTTGGGATCGTTACCGACAGCGCATGCGACCTTCCGGAGGAGATCATAAGGGCCCACGGAATCAAGGTGGTACCGCTGATTCTGGTTCGGGGTGAGGACACCCTCCGTGACGGAGTGGACATCACGGCCGGGGAGTTTCACGAGGCGCTTCGAAAGAAGGGGGAGCTTCCCACCACCTCCCAGCCCGCACCAGGGGCCTTCATCGAGGCCTACCGGAGAGCGGCGGAGGAAGCAGAAGAGGTCGTCGGGGTGATGGCGGGCTCGAACCTCTCCGGCACGTTCGCGTCTGCCGAAGCCGCCGCATACCACTTCGAGGGTGCTCCGGTCCACCTGGTAGATAGCCTGGGAGCCTCCCTCCTCGAGGGCCTCCTGGTTCTGAAGGCGGCCGAGTTGGCTGAGCTGGCCCACTCCCCTTTGATGATTGTCGAGGAGTTGAAACGGATAAGGCGACAGTCGGGGGTCTTCCTGACCGTCGACAGCCTCGATCGCCTGATGGCTTCAGGTAGGGTCGGCCGGGGTAAGGCTTGGCTTGCCAGCGTCCTCGGCCTCAAGCCGGTGCTCTGGGTTCCGAACGACGGGGGGGCCACGGAACCGGCTGGTCGGGCCCTGGGGAGGAAGAGAATGCTCCCCGCTGTGATGAAGGCTCTGAAGAAGAGGATTCCCCCTGGAGCCAAAAAGGTCCGCTTCGGCGTTTCCCATGTGGGCTATCCCGAGATCGTCCCTGAAGTGACGGGAGCTCTGAGGGCCGAGTACGGTGAGGTGGAGATCCTCTCTGCTCCGGCTACGCCGGTGATCGCGACCCATACCGGCATCGGGGCCTGGGCCGTCACCTTCTTGCTCGAAGACTGACCGTCCTGGGTCCAGGGGAGACTCTCCGATGCAAGAAGGTGTCGTCGCGTCTCAAATCGCAGTAGACGGGGCCGCTTTGGGATCCTTCCTGGCCTACCTCCTTTTGCTTCTCGCCATCGGCGTGTATTCCTCCCGATTCTCCTCAGAGGGTATCAGCGAGTTCTTCGTCGGCGGTAGGCGCATGAACCGGTTTGTCGTTGCCCTCTCCGCCGTGGTATCTGGAAGGAGTGCTTGGCTGCTTCTGGGGGTCACCGGAATGGCCTATGCCATGGGGGCTTCCGCCCTCTGGTCGGTTTCAGGGTATACTGCGGCCGAACTGATCCTTTTCCTCACGTATGCGAAGCGCTTGAGGCTCTTCAGCGAGCGTCACGACTGCATTACTCTCCCGGATTTTTTCGCTGCCCGCTTTGGTGACGAGGACGGCAGGCTTCGCCTCACTTTGGCCGTGGTAATCCTCACCTTCATGGTTGTCTACGTGGCCTCTCAATTCGTGGGTGGCGGAAAGGCCATGGCCGCCGGCTTCGGACTGACCCAGTGGACCGGGGTCCTCGTGACCGCTGCGATCGTATTGGGATATACCATGGTGGGTGGGTTCCTGGCGGTGAGTCTCACCGACACCATCCAGGCCCTCTTCATGATGGTGGGGCTGGTGATACTCCCGGTCATTGCGATCTCCGCGGGGGGGGGCTGGGCCCCGGTCATGGCCGAGCTCCGCGCCTATGATCCGGCCTTTGTCGATCCGTATTCCCTGGCCTTCGGGGCCTGGGTGGGGTTCGTGGGAATTGGCCTGGGATCCCCAGGTAACCCGCACATTTTGGTCCGCTACATGTCCATCGGGGACCCCGACCAGCTCAGGTGGGCGGCATGGGTTGGAACCAGCTGGAACGTCGTGATGGGTGCGGGCGCTGTGCTGGTCGGCATGGCCGGCCGAATCTACTTCCCGGACGTAGATCAGCTTCTGGGGGCTGATACGGAGAACCTGTATCCGATGCTGGCCCAGTTGCACCTGAATCCCATCCTCTTCGGGATCGTGGTCGCTTCCATCTTCGCCGCCATTATGTCGACGGCCGACTCCCAGCTACTTGTGGCTGCGTCGGCGTTGGTGAGGGATTTCTATCAGAAGGTGGTGAAAAAGGACGAAGAGATCCCCCGGCGCCAACTGGTGGTCTACTCCCGGATCACTGTGGCCCTCCTGGTGGTGGTGGCGTTGATTCTGGGGTGGCTGGCCGAAACCCTGGTCTTTTGGCTGGTGCTCTTCGCCTGGGCAGGGCTAGGAGCGGCCCTGGGGCCGACTTCGATCCTGGCCCTTTATTGGAAAGGTCTGACCCGGGCAGGGGTCTTCGCCGGACTCATCACCGGCACCGTGGTCACGTTTGTCTGGTCTCTGACTCCTCGACTCGATGCTCTCGTTTATGAGCTCATCCCTGCCTTCTTCCTGGGGTTGGTCGCGACGGTCGCGGTGAGTCTGATGACCAAACCTCCTCCGGAGGCTGCCAGCCTGATGAGAGCCATGGCCGACGAGAAGCGGCCGGCCGTGGATTAGCCGGGGTCCGGGAGACGGTGTTTTCCGGCCACCAAAAGCTCGTATGTGGCCCGCTGAGCAGAAGAAGGCGTTGGTGGAAGGGACACGAGAATGGCCCGGCCACTTTTGGTGTCGGGGATATGGAGGACCAGGCGTTCCATGGGGACCTCCGGCTCATAGGGTTGGGCACGCCCGGTTTCGTCGATGGCGACCGTCCGGCCACTGACGGTTACCTCGGCGATCAATCGGCCATACTCACGCCAAGCTTGGAGCGGCTCCGCCTCGCCATTTGCGATGGATGGCACCAGAACGTCCTGGTAGTGGGCCACGGCTTCTTGGTACCCTTTCGGATTGACCTGTCGTAGACCTCGAAGGGATTTCCTGTAGAAATCCCTGGGGTCCCGGGCCCCCGTTCTCTCCAAGGCCTCTGAGAAGACTCGGTCCGCTTCTGTTTTTGTTGCATCTTCCATCAGGGCCTCCTCCTGGAGAGGAGGATGGTGGGTCCACGCCGGGAGCGTCAAGGTGAGGTTGGAGTTTTCGGGGTATTCCCGGTACTATTCGTTTCCCCTGGAAAGGGAGACTTTCATGAACAACGCATATCAGCCCTGGGAGCCCGCCGGGCCCCAACAGACCGAATTCCTCGATCTCTCCTGGGAGATGTTCGGGGAGCTCTGTCGGGCTTTGGCGCTACGGGTCGCGAGGGACTTCGAACCGGACCTGGTCATCGGAATTGCGAGGGCCGGGGTCTTTCCCGGCGCAGTAGTGGCGTCGGTTCTGCGAAAAGACTTCTACTCCCTCACCATCTCTCGGCGCGAGGGTGGCGAGGTCGTTCGGGATCGGCCGGCCGTTCTCTCGGCGGCCCCTCTACAATGCCGGGGGAAGAAGATCCTTCTGGTCGACGAGATCACCTCATCCGGGGAGACCCTCAGGATGGGATTGGCTTCCGTGAGGGACAGGAATCCTGCGGAGGTCAGAACAGCCACCAGCTTCTCCCGCCATGGCGGGTACCAACCGGACTATGTGGCCCTGCAGACCGATGCAACCGTGATATTCCCCTGGGACAGGAAGATCTTCGAGGGGGAGGAGTTGGTGGTGAACCCGCGCTACGATGGAGCGGTGGACGACTGACGGGGAGCCGGGTCCCCTACGCGCCCTCGGCCATGCTGTCCAGGAACTCCTGGTTCGTCTTCACCCGCTCCATCCGCTTCATCAGGAATTCGATGGCTTCAGCCGACGGCATGTCGGAGAGGAAATTCCTGAGCAGATAAACCCTGTTTAGCTCCTGTTCGGACAGGAGGAGCTCTTCCTTCCGCGTGCTGGAGCGGTTCAGATCGATGGCCGGGAAGATCCGCTTATCGGCGATGTGCCGGTCCAGCACCAGTTCCATGTTTCCTGTGCCCTTGAACTCTTCGAAGATCACCTCGTCCATTCGGCTACCGGTCTCGATGAGGGCGGTGGCGATGATGGATAGAGACCCGCCCGAGTCAATATTCCGGGCGGCGCCGAAGAACCTCTTGGGTTTATGCAGGGCGTTTGCGTCCACCCCACCGGAAAGGATCTTTCCCGAGTGTGGGACCGTGACGTTGTATGCCCTGGCCAAACGGGTGATGGAGTCGAGAAGGATCACCACGTCTTTCCCGTGTTCCACCAGGCGCTTCGCCTTCTCGAGCACCATCTCCGCGACTTGAGTGTGGCGGTCCGCCGGCTCATCGAACGTGGAGGAGATCACCTCCGCATTCACGTGCTCTTCCATGTCCGTAACCTCCTCGGGACGCTCGTCGATGAGGAGGACGATCATGTGAACTTCGGGATGATTCTGGGTGATGGCGTTGGCGATCTTTTGGAGCAGAATGGTCTTTCCCGCCTTCGGTGGCGAGGTGATCAGGCCACGCTGGCCCATTCCTACCGGTGTGACCAGGTCCATGACCCGCATGGAGATATCGCCGGCCTCGTTTTCGAGGCGGAGTCGTGTCTCGGGGAACCTCGGCCGGAGATTGTCGAAGGCGATCCGGTGCTTCGCCTTTTCCGGTTCGTCTCCGTTTACGCTCTCCACCTTGAGAAGGGCCAGGTACCGCTCCCCCTCCTTCGGCGGTCGGACCTGACCCAGAATCGTGTCCCCGGTTCTCAGGTCGAAGCGCTTAATCTGACACGGACTGACGTAGAT
>JABDNZ010000210.1 GCA_013043565.1 Gemmatimonadota bacterium
GAGCCAGCGAAAAAGCGGCGATACAAATGAGGCTCAATCCGACGGCCAAGAGCTTATCGGACCGCCCGTCCATCCACAGGAAGAGAACAGCGGCCCCTGCCAGGAACAGGACACCGCCCAAGACAAGGACCAGGACGGGGGTGTTCTTCATGTCGGCAAGGTAAGAAGAGGGAACGCTCGGGGCCAAGAAAAAGGAGGGAGGGGTCCAAAAGAAGAGAGCCGGGCCGAAGCCCGGCTCTCACCATGCTGTTTGTCAGAGCGGTTCAGACGGGGTCAGAATCCCCCCCTACCACCGCCGCCGCGAGACCCACCACCACCGTAACCGAACCGGTTGTTCACAACGTTGTTATAGATGGAGCCAAAGGTAAACGAAAACCCGGTGTTGAGCCTGAGGCTGGAGTCAGTGGGCAGCTGCCGCCGGCCCAGGAGGATGTCCTCGTCGGAAAGATCGGCCAGGGGAATGTAGATCTGGTCCTTGATCCTTGAGATGGACCCTCCCACGTTCCACTCCAACCCCCGGGCAATCCGGATACTCAAGCGCCCACCGAAGGAGAGGCGGTGGAATTTCTTGGGGTCGTGAAGGTAGGCCTCCGCAGATGCATTGAGGTTCGCCGTGCCCCACGGTTGCCGGAAACCGATTCCCCACCTCAGGGCACCTTCCATGACCGTCTCGCTCATCTTGTTGAACTGGGTTTCCTCTTCGTAGTCGAAATACCTTGCGTAGACGAGGCCTTGGAGCGTCATGCGCCGTCGCGTCCAATCCCGGTACGGGAAGAACGAGTACTCCACCCCAGTCCCGATGTCGCCGGAGAGGTCCTGGTTGTTCCGGGTGGAGGTAGCTGCCCCTGCTTCCATCCCCCAGGACCACCTCTCCGAGAGGGAGTAGAACACACGGCCGTCGATGGAGCCCTCCTCCCGGACATCCTCATAGGGTGTACCGTCGCTGTACTGGCCTGTGGCTTTTGTGTAGGAGCCCCTTCCAGATAGCGAGAGCTTCCACATCTCCGTGGTGCGGTTGGCGCTGAGATTCGCCGAGAATTGTCTCTCGTCCTTTAAATCTTCATCCTCGTACTCCACCTCCCCACCCAACCGGAAGACCCAGTAGTCCCAGGGATCGTCCACGTCGCCCTGAAGGCCCGGCGGGAGTTCCACTCGCCGCTCTCCGCTTTCCGGCGTGTTCACGACGAAAGGCCCGGTCTGACCAAGGAGGACCGAATAGCGGGCGATCCCGATCGCAAGCAGGCCCGTGATTCCCTGCGTCCTCATATCGTCCGAATCAGTGTCGCTATGGGAATAGCTCAGCTGGTCATCATTGCCTTCCAAATCATCTCGGCCCATGAAATCCATGGTGAACACATCGCCGGAACCAGTCCCCTCCATTGTCATGATGATGTGGAGTTGGGAATCGGCCAGATCACGAACCCAGTTCACGAAGGTGATTTCGGTGCGGAAATGGCTTGTCTGACATGCCCAACGAGCCCCCTCGCAGTCCAGGTAGACATTCAGGGCCCCGGCCCGAGGCTCGTCGCCCTCCGTCTGGCCTTCGGCCGGGTTCGGAAGGAGGGCAGCAGCGAGAAGAACAGCCGCGATGGTCAAGGATCTACGTTTCATGTGCCAAATCCGCTTCGGACAACTGGTCGGCGTTTCCAGCTTTTCGGCAAACCAACAGTCTACTGAGAAAACAATTCCCCATGGAAAATAGCTTCACCTACTCGGGCTGTGGACGGAGTGGAGGCGTCCGGAGGGTTTTCTTACGCACTCTTAACACTGGCGCCGGCTCCAACTCCGGGGTGGTTTCCAGGGCCGGCACGTCCGTCACAACCGCGCTTTCCCCTTCCCCACCTGCATCGTCCGCGGTTCCCTCGTCCCCTTCGGTCGACGTGTAGTGCTTCCGGAAGAAGGCGGAGAAATCGTCCACCAGGGAGTACAAGACCGGTACGAGAATCAGGGTAAGGAACGTTGCGAACATGATCCCGACGATGACCGCCACCGCCATGGAGCCCCACCAAGCGGCCTGGTCACCACCCCAATAAAGCTCGGGAGTCAGCGAGCCGTAGAGGCCGAAGAAATCGAAGTTCAGTCCGATAGCCAGCGGGACCAGGCCCAACGCCGTCGTCGTGGCCGTCAGGATGACCGGACGGAACCTGGTCTTACCCCCCTGAACCAGAGCCCTCCTCCGGTCCATCCCATCCCGTTCCCGAAGGATATCGATATAGTCGATCAGCACGATGGCGTTGTTCACGACAATTCCTGCCAAAGAGATGATCCCCAGCCCCGTCATGATGATGACGAAGGGCATGTTGAACACCATGAGGCCCGCCAGGACGCCCACCGTGGACATGACCACGGAGCTCAGGATGATGACAGGTTTAACGATGGAGTTGAACTGAGAAATAAGGATGAACCCCATGAGGGCCAAGGCCATAAGGAAGGCCGTGGAAAGGAACTCGCTGGCTTCGTCCTGTTCCTCACTCTCTCCGGTGTACTGGACGGTGTATCCGGGGGGCAGGGACGCTCCGAAACCCGCCAACACTGCCTGGACCTCCGCCAGGGTGGCGTTGCTGTTGTACCCGCTCGCCACATCGGAGCTGACCGTGGCCACGCGCACCATGTCCTTTCTCCGGATTGACCCAAGACCCTCCCCGACCTCCCAGTCCGCAACCGAAACCAGGGGTACCTGAGTCCCCTCATCCATGACAGTCAGATCTTCGAGAGCGTTGAGCTCGCTCCGAAACTCGGGAGCCAGCCGAACGATGATGTCGTACTCGTCGTTTCCTGTGCGGTACTTTCCGGCCTCGATGCCGTTGATGGCCCCACGAACCGCCATGGCCACCCGGGAGGTCGAAAGTCCGTAGAGAGCGGCCTTCTCCCGGTCGACCAAAACCGATAGCTCCGGGCGGGCCTCGTTCAGGTCGCTGTCCAAACCCACCAGCTTCGGATAGACCGGATCAGCCTCGAGGATTTGAATTACCTCCTCGGAGAGAGCTTCCAAGACTGCTGGATCCTCCCCGATGATCTCGATGTTCACCGGAGCTCCGGTTGGAGCCCCCTCCGTGAGCTTGTCGACCGTGATGTCAACTCCAGCCAGGTCCTTCCCGACGGTCTCCTGCATCTGGGCCAGCGTTTCGAAAGCGTTGAACCGACGATCCTGGAAATCCACGAAGGAGATGTTCACCCGGCCGGCTTCGGGCCCACCCGGCCCTTCTTCCATGAAGTTCCCGCCTCCGGAGCCAACGGTGGTGACCACCGATTCGGCGTCGCCCATCCCGTCGAAATGCTTGACCTCTTCCTCCAGAATCGAGGCCACTCGGTTCGTGACCTCGGCCCTTGTTCCCACCGGACCATCCACGTCCACCCAGAGTTGCCGTGGCGGTATGCTCTCGGGGAAGAACTCCACTCCGTTGTTGAAGACGGTGAAGAGCATCACGGTTCCGACAAGAGCCCCGGCAGCGATAGCCAACACGGCTGGGCGATGCTCAAGGGCCCACCAGAGCTGCTTCTCATAGAACCGGATCCAATCCGGAATCGCCTTGGCCTGGAACCAGTCCTCGACCTTGCTGAGCACGAGCTTGTGGGCGCCCACTGCCAACACGGCAGTGAGGATAAACAAAACGGCGGTGAGCCAGTTGATCCCCGCAACGATGAAGATGGAAAGACCGGTCAACCCGATCATGGTCCGCTTCGCCACCTTCGTCAGCGGCTTTTTCGGCGCGTCATCCAGCCGGATGAAGAGGGAGCAGAGCGTCGGGATGATGATCACCGCGACGAAGAGAGAGCTGGACAGCGTGATGATGAGGGTCAGGGGAAGGTATCCCATGAAGTCCCCGATCATCCCTGGCCAGAACAGGAGCGGGGCAAAAGCCGCCAGTGTGGTCATGGTTGCGGCGATCACGGGCATGGCCACCTCGCCGGTAGCTTTCTTCGACGCCGTGACCCGATCCCACCCTTCTTCGAGGTACCTGTAGATGTTCTCCACGATGACGATGGCGTTATCCACCAACATCCCCAGGGCAAGGATGAGGGAGAAGAGCACGATCATGTTCATGCTCACGCCCATAGCGCCCAGCACCAGGAAGGAGAGGAACATCGAAGTCGGAATGGACAGAGCCACGAAGACCGACGTCCTCACGCCCAGGAAGAAGAACAACACACCGATGATGAGAAGGAGGCCGGAGATTACGTTGTTCTCCAGGCTACTCACCATCATCCGAATGTCTTTGGATGAATCCGACGTGATCTTCACCACCGTGGAGGGCGGGAAGATGGCTTCCATCTCGGCGATGACAGCCTTCACGGCATCAGCGGATTCGATGATGTTCTCACCGGTACGCTTCACGATGTCGAGAGTCACGACGGGGTTCCCATCCAAACGAGCGAAGGTCTCCCGCTCGGCGAACCCGAACTCAACCGTGGCCACGTCCCGGACATAAACTGCGCGGCCATCCTCCGTCGTGACCACCAGATCCTCGATAAGGGTCGGGTCCTCGAATTCCCCGTCGATCCGGACTAGATATTTGAAGGCTCCAACGTCGATGGTACCACCAGGGATGTTCACGTTCTCCGACTGGACGGCCATGATGACGTCGTCTATGGAAAGGCCGTAGAACTTCAGCTTGGCCAGATCCACGTCGACCTTCACTTCCCGCTCGAGGCCGCCTCTTAAATCCGCGCGGAGCACGGACGGGATCTGTTCCAACCGATCCTGAAGATCCTCTCCGATTTCCTTCAGACGGACCAGGCCGTATTCCCCGGACAGGTTCACCTGCATGATGGGGACTTCGGAGAAGTTGAACTCCGTAATGGACGGGTCTTCGGCGTCCTCTGGAAGCTCAGGCTTCGCCAGGTCTACCTTCTCACGGACCTTCTGGAGGGCCTCGTCCAGGTCCACCGAGGTTTCGAACTCGGCGACGACGCTGGAGTACCCCTCCACGGAGGTAGAGGTGAGCTCTTTGATATCACCGATGGTGTTCAGCTCGTCCTCGATGGGCCGGGTCACCAGGGTTTCCATATCGGACGGAGATACCCCTGGATACACCGTACTCACGGCGATCATAGGAATCTCCAACTCCGGGAAGGACTCCTTCGGGATCCGGCCGTAGGTGACGATCCCCGCGATGGCCACGATGATAAAGAGAAGGATCACGCTGGTGCTGTGATCGATAGCGAAGGATGTCAATCGGAATTCCTTGAACTCCTTCAGCTCCTTTTCCGTCTTTGGAGGGGCCTTCCCTCTCCCGTTCTCCGGTTGCTTGATCATGATGTCCCCTACCTCCCCGCTACCACGGTGACCCGATCGCCGGCCGCGACCGACTGCTGCCCCACCACGATGACCCTGTCACCGGCCTCGATCCCCGAGAGGATCACGGCCTCGTTTTGTTGGGCTGGACCCAACTCCACCGGATTCGACCGAACCAACTCCACTCCGTCCTCAGTCTCCACCGTGAACACTACATACCCCTCTTCCACACGTATCAGCGCTTCCTGCGGCACGACCATGGCTTCTTCCAGGGTCCTCCGGACCATGTCCACGTTGGCCACCATCTCCGGCTTGATCATGCCGCCGGGGTTGGGAAGCCTGAGCTCAACCGGGAAGGTCCTGTTTCGCGGATTCACCACCGCCCCCACATACGAGATCTTTCCCTCGAATGACTGATCCGGAATAACATCGAAGGTGACCGTGGCCCCGGTGCCGGTCCGGACGTCGGTGGCGTACCGCTCAGGCACCCCACCCGTGATCTTCACGGGGTTTGTATCCACGATTCGGGCTACCGGTGTTCCCGGGCCCACCATCGTCCCGACTTCGATCTCGCGACTGTCCAGGATCCCGCCGATGGGTGCCCTGATCACTGTTCTGGCCAAGCGCTCTTCCAGGAGACTCAAGTTGGCCGTCGCCTGCTCCGCCAAGTATTTGGCCTCCAGGTAAGCCAGCTCGGATCCCACCTGGTCCTCTTCATAGAGTCGCTTCCGTCGGTCCCAGGTCTCCTGGGCGAGGTTCGCCATGGCCCGGGCCTGCTCCACCTGAGACGAAAGGAGTTCATCGTCCATGCGGAAGATGGCCTGGCCCTCCTGGACCCACCGACCTTTGTCCACAACGATTTCCCGAATTACACCGCTTTCCTCGGCGGAGATCACGACGTCCTTGTCCGCCTGAACGGTCCCCGTGAGGCGGATGGTTTCCGTGAAGGTGACCCTGCTGACCTCTTCCACCTCGACGTTCAGGATGCGGGTGAACCCCTCTTCCTCAGATGCCCCTTCGGCCTGGGCTCCGCCGCAGCCGAGCAAATAAGCCGTCAGGAAAGCGACAGCCGCAAGGAGGCCGACCCGACCGAGACCGATCCGGCTCGTGGCTCGGGCCGTTAGACCCATGACCGCTGAATCCGTCGTGTATCCCGTCATCGTTTCTTTCCGATCCTGTATGCTCATGGTCTGAGATTCCATTTCAGTCATTTTTTGTCGGCCTATCGGGACCCCAAGCGTCGACTGAGGAGCTCCCCCACCATGGGGACCTCCCCCACCGCCTCATCTAGCTGGGCTTGAAACACCAGGAAGTCGTAGACGGCCTGAGCGTAGTTGAACTCGCTCTGGCGGAGAGCCACCTCAGCGTCTCTTTGCTCCAACTCGCTGCTTAAACCTTCCCGGTACTGGGCACGGGCGATCTCGAATCCTCGCCGGGCCTGCTCCACTGCCATTTGTTGGCCACGGGCCCTGTCCAGCGCCTCCTCGGCTTGTTCTCGGACCGACTTCACCTGCCCCTCTGCTTGAAGCCGGGCCAGCGCGGTCTGGTTCCTCGCCTGATTCAGCACGGCCCGCTTCTGGTCGATGCGGGACTTCCGGCTGAAGCCGGTGAAAATCGGAAGGGAGACAGAAACCCCTACCCACTTGGAGGTAGCCCTGCTCAACTCGTCACCGAAGAAATTCGGCGAACCGTTCTGCTGAGCGTTGATGGAGTAGTTTCCGAAGATGGAGATCTTGGGCAAAAACTCTACCTGTTCGGCCCTCATCTCCGCCGTCCGGAGCTTCTCCCAGAGCTCCATCTGCTTCAGGTCGGACCGGCCTTCCATGGCCACCTCGAGGACTTCGTCCATCCCCGTCGAAAGGGCGAGGTCGAGGCGACCCAGACTCAGTATCTCGAGGTTCGCATCGTTGTTTCCTTCGACGCTCTCCAGGTCCATGGCAGCCAAGCTTCCGGTGATCCTGAGCCCTTCCATCTGCTCCAGGTTCAACTCGATGGCCATCTGCCTCCGGGCCTGCGTGATCGCGTTCTCGGCCCGCCGGAGGTTCGGCTCGAGGTTGGCAAGCTCCACTTCCAGCCGAAGCACGTCGTAGTCCGAGGCCAACCCCGCACGGTTCAGCGCCCGGGTCTCCTCTAAGGATTGTCGGACCCGGTCCACCGATTCCGTGATGAGGCGAGAGTCCTCCTGGGCCAGAAGGAGCCCGTAGTACGCCAGTCGGACCCTGGTCACGAGCGTCTGAGCCCGGCCACGAACCACCTCCTCTTGAAGCGCCTTGAATCTTGAGGCCGCACCTACACCAATGATGGCCGAGCCCTCGAACAACGGTTGATCCAGCACAAGGGCCGTGGCCCAGGAGTTGTCCGCTCCGAACTGCACCTTGATGAGCTCTCCGGGTTCCCCCCCAGGGAAAAAATCCCCCGGAAGGAACGACACCGCCGGAGCGATGTTTCGCGTGTAGCTCCCGGAGAAATCGACCCTGGGCATCACGTTGCTCCAAGCTTCCGCCACCCGCTCGTTGGCCTCTTCCAGTGCCAGGTAGGCATCCTGGATGTCGAGACTCTGGAGCAGCGCCGTCTCGATGGCCTCCCGCATGGAGAGGGTCACGGTTTGCGGTGCGGAATCGAGGGGGCCAAAAACCTCACCTCCCGGTTCCACCTGGCGCTGGGCCGCCAGGGCCGTCCAAGGCCCAAGCAGCAGGAGAATGAATAAAGTCTTCACTTTTAGTCTCATCGTATCGTCCGGAGTGAGCTGGTTTACGCCGTAAACGGCTCCATATTCCTGACTTTTCGAATGCTCTCAACCACTTCGTCGAAGGCCTCCGTTCCCAGACCCTTCATCAACCGGAAGAACGACTCCGTCATGAGTACGCGGAATTCCGCCGGCGACTGCACTGAAAGGAGGCCTCGGTGATAGATGGAGATGAGGCCGTGGGCGTGACCCCAGAGTGTGTGCGACACTTCGGAGGGATCACCGTCCTTCAAAAACCCGGCGTCCATCATTTCTCTGACCCGGTCGGTCCAAAACTGGCCGATGGCGGACGCCTCGTGGGCCACCGCCACGTCGGCGCTGTGCGCCCCCAGAATGGCTCTGGGCAGGTAGATGATCTCGTAGAGGGCCGGTTGCTCCATGGCGAAGTCGAAGTAGCTCTTCCCGGCCATTGTGAATCGTTCGGACGGGGTCCGACCTTCCAGGGCCCGGTAGAGGTACTGGGTGAACTGCCGGTAGGCCTCGGTTACGACGTCCTGGATGACCTCATCCTTGCTCTCGTAGTGGCGGTACAGGGCCGGAGCGGTGCAGCCGACACATTTCGCCAGCTTCCGCATGGAAAAGCCCTCGATCCCGTCCGAGAGGTAGAGGTCGCAGGCACACCTGATGATCTGGTCTCGATGTATGCTCATAGTGTTAACAACGTAAACACGTCGAAAAAGG
Source organism: Gemmatimonadota bacterium (assembly GCA_013043565.1). Taxonomy (GTDB): domain Bacteria; phylum Gemmatimonadota; class Gemmatimonadetes; order Longimicrobiales; family Gaopeijiaceae; genus JABDNZ01. Next base: position 8,664 of record JABDNZ010000210.1, read on the forward strand.
TTTCAAGGGTTTACAGGGTCTTTGGGACCCGTACATGTTTAGACCACTTGGTCGACTGAGGTCGGTTCTCCCTTGAAAACCAGATGTTCCCGCTCTAGACCACCCCGCAGGGATCCAGGA
>JABDNZ010000214.1 GCA_013043565.1 Gemmatimonadota bacterium
GTTATATGGTCAGAAGTGGCAGAAACTGGTCAACGGCGCCGTTTGGATCGGTAGACCCGGGGAGGCCAACTCCAGGGAGGTCTCCATCGGAGAAGGCTCTCCGTTCCTCCTCCGGGCCTCCGTTCCAAATCCCCTGTACCGCCATCCTCCACGGTTCGTGCCAGAGGAACCGCTGGGGGTAAAACCATGGCGCAGAGGGACACTGGACATGAAACTGTGACTGATCCGGCTCCGTAGAGAGGTTCGGATCTCTTGCAGAGCCTTCACGACGGAGGAGAAGATGCAAGCCGCAGGCAAGGTGCTCCTTACGGGAGCTGCCGTCGTCGTCATGTGGAAGCTAATGGCGGCGGTCTTCGTTGGGCTTTTGGGGATGGCGCTGAAGGTCGGCCTGGTTCTCTTGGCCGCCTACTTCCTCCTCAAGTGGTTCAACGGGAAGAAGATGGAAGAGATGGAGGAGTAGGGGGCGAGTCAGGGGTTTACGAACTTCCTCAACTTGTCGATCTGCTCCGGTTTACCCAATACGATCATGATGTCTCCGGTCCCCAGGCAAGTTTCCGCCTGGGGATTGAAGACGTATGTGAACTCCTCCTCGGCCTCGGGGGGGTTCTTTTTTCGAATCCCGATTACGATCAGGCCCGTGTACTGAGGCAGCTTGACGTCCGCCAGAGTCTTCCCCACCAGTGGCGAGGATTCGGAAACCCTCTCCTGTTCCATTCTGAGCGTCAAATCGGGTGAGCGGGTGGCTACGTCCAGAAAGGAAACCACCACCGGCCGGAGCATGTAGGAGGCCATGCGGATGGCGCCGCTGGCGTTCGGGCTCACCACATGGTTCGCTCCGGCCCGGTACAGCTTCGGCACCGTCTCCTCTTCGTAAGCGCGAGCCACGATTTCCAGATCGGCCTTCTGGTCCCGGGCTGAAAGACAAACGAAGAGATTGTCGGTGTCGTGGCTCAGGCAGGCGATCAATCCCCGGGCCTCACCGATTCCGGCCTCTTCCAGGAAGTGGTCTGCAGTGGCGTCCCCCTCGATGACGTTCACGTCGGGCAAGAGCTCCTCCAGTCTCTCGTTTGTCTCTCGGTCCCGTTCGATGACAACGAAAGACACCCCGGCCATGAGGAGTTCTTCGATGACCTGACTCCCGGTCCGGCCGGCCCCGCAAACGATGACGTGGTCTTTCATCTTTTTGACCTCCTTTTGGATTCGCCGCCTGCGGAATGCTTTGGCCAAGTCCAATTCGACAATGAAGGAAGTTAGGAAGGCGAACCAGAGCCCCAATCCCGTGATTCCCCCGAAGAGAATGAGGGTGGTGAACAGCCGCCCATTGGGGCTCAGAGGGTTGACCTCGTCATAGCCGACTGCCGTGAGGGTGATGACGGTCATGTAGATGCCGTCCCCCCAAGACCATCCCTCGATGGCGACATACCCGATCGTCCCAACGAGGATAACGGAGAAGAAATAGAGGGCTGTCCCTATGAACCGGACTTTATATCGGCGCATGGTCCTCCTGGCTTTCCTGGCCAGATAGGGTTGAAGAGGAGAGGATCAGGAATCGGGGGGGCGATCCCCCTTCAGTTTCCGTTTCGGCCGGCCTCCTGGTCCTCCCCTGGAACCGGGTCCACCCCGGCTTCGAGGCCCGCCGCGGTCGTGGTCCGCTCGCACCGCCCGTCCCCGAATCGTGGTTCCGTTCAGGCCACGGATGATCTTGTCGGCCACGGCCGGAACAACCTCGACGAGCGAGAAGGTTTCTCGAATCTCGATCTTTCCCACCTGGGAACCCTCTACTCCCGCTTCTCCTGAAATGGCCCCGAGAAGGTCTCCTGGTCCGACGCCGTCCTTTTCCCCCACGGCGATGAACAGGCGTACCCAGGTCTTTGGTGGCGGGCCACTTGGAGAATCGGATGGCTCCTCCCTGGGCGTTGCAGGTACCTGGCTCCTGCCGGCCGCCTGGGGTTGATTCAGAAGCGCCATGGCCGCCGCGGCCACTTCTGCCGGAGAGTGTGCCTGGAATAGAGGCTCCAGGGCAAGGAAATAGGGAGCCAGTTCCACCTCGTTCAGGGACCTTTCCAGTTGGCTCCGAAGGCGTTCCAGCTCCCCGGACACACGGGTGGGGATGGGCTCCTTCCCAGGGACAAGGCGATACCCTGTCCGGCGAGCCACATCCCTCAGATGGGGAAGCTCACGTGGGCGGACGAGAATGACCGAGGACTCGGGCCCTCCATGACGACGGTCCAGGACGTCGGGCTCGGGAGGAACGTCTACGCTGAACGTCACGACCTCTGCTGGATCGGGCCACTCGCCCAGCGCCTTTCTGGCCTGGAGTTCGTCAGCCGCCAACCAGACTGGAGCGTCCCCGTCCCCCACTTGACCCGCCTGATAGCCATGGAGTGTGAGCATATCTCCCACGTCGGCCGCCTGGTCTTCGGTTCGGAAGAACAGGAGGGCGTGCCGAGCGCCCTCGTCGAAGGCGAATCCCAGGGCCTGAAGGAGCTCGGGCTCCTTTCCTTCGCTGACGATACGGTAGAAGACCTCTCCTCGGGGAGGTGGTGCCGTCTCCACCCCGGCTTGAGCCGCCCTCGGCGGGATGTGTACGGCTTTACTGAAGTGAGCCCTCCCGAATGTCTCCGCATCCTCGGTCAGAGGTTGCGCGAGAAGCGCCCGATGAGCGCCCTTGGGCAGGGACTCGAAGATCGTCTCCAGGGCAGCCCGGCTCTTGGCCTCCAGGCTGGTGAATCCGTCCACCACGACTCCCTCGACCTCCTCCAGGGAAATGCGAGATGCCTTCACCGCCTGCAGGAGGACTTCGGGTGTAGAGAACAGGATGCTGGCGACCTCAGGTAGGGCCCAGCTCGAGTCCAGGGCCCCCACCCGATGTCCGGTGACCTGAGCCAGTCCGGAGAGGGAGCCGGCCAGTCGGGATGCCACCTCGACGGACGGGGCGAGGATCAGAGCCCTTGCCGATCTCGCTTCCGGATCAACTCGCTGGAGGAGTGGCACACCGTAGGCGATCAGAGTCCCTGCACCCGGGCCGGCCTGCGCCAGAAGAGGATTCCCCCGCAGCAGGACCGGAACGGCCGCCGCCTGGAATTCGGTGGGTGTTTCGATTCCCTCGGCGGTCAGGGCATCGACCAGGTCTGGGGTCACCCCCAAGTCTTCAAAGGACTCCATAAAGGCGGTTGCCCCTTAGCTGGTTTCCGGAGCACTGGGGTCCCCTGGGTCCCCGGGCTCATATGGAAGAAGGTTGAGGAATTTTTGGATTTCGTAGTCGAGGCGAGAGGTTCGAAGCCTATCGGTGGATGCCACCACGTCCGTGTAGGGCCCGTGCCGATGGGCCGAGAGGGTCACCGTTCCCTCGTCTCCGGAAAAACTCGCTTCATGAGTGGTGGCTTTTGAACGTGTGAGCCCCACGATTTCCGGAATGACCTGATCGGCCTTCTCCAGAACCTCCTTTGGAGTCAGCGCCGTCTTCCTCTGATAGCCAGCCATGGTTCCTTACCGGTTCAGGTTAGTTGTCAGCCCGCGAGGACATCGGTCCTCCCAGCGTCCTGGCTCTCCAAAAGATAAGCCGAAAGAGCGCAGCGTGGATTCTCTCGAAGCGATTATCCTCGAGGCCGGTCATGCACGAATGTGGTTTCCCTCGCCAGGGCGGGCAACATGGGCCGGACAAAGAATGTTGACGTGGAGGTGGGACGTTGTTTGCTTTCGATTCTAACCCTTATCCGGGCCCGCTTCCTGAAGCGGTGCCTGAGAAAACCCCGGGGTGATGAACCCTCTCGGCCTTCCACCGAAGAGGGCGAAGTCATCGAACGAAAAGAGGAGCGTCTCTTGGATTTCTCGCAGAACGTCCAGCGCCTTCAGCCTTCGGCCACAATCGCCGTGAGTTCCCTTGCCAAGCAGCTTAAAGCCGAGGGCCGGGATATCATCAATCTCGGTGCAGGAGAGCCGGACTTCGACACACCAGAGTGGATTTCGGATGCCGGCGTTGCCGGGATCAGGGACGGGAAGACACGTTATACTCCAGCTCCTGGCACGATCCAGCTCCGGCAGGCCATCGCCGGGGATCTTCAGGCTCAGTTCGGAATCGACACGGACTGGAACGGGGTTGTAGTGAGCAACGGTGCCAAGCACTCGTTGTTCAACGCCTGTTTCTCCCTCTTCGGGCCGGGTGACGAGGTTCTCATCGGGTCTCCCTACTGGGTCTCCTATCCCCAAATCGTCACCCTGAGTCGGGCCGAGCCGGTTTTTGTGTCGGGGTCCGAGGAGAAGGACTTCCTCCTCACTCCGGATGACCTGGATTCCGCCGTCACCGATCGCACCCGTGGGCTGATTCTTTGCTCCCCCTCGAACCCGAGCGGCGGTGTCTACTCCTACGACGAGCTGAAGGCGGTTGCAGAGTGGGCCCGGGATCGGGGCGTTTGGCTGATCGCCGACGAGATCTATCGGTACATCAATTTCCTGGGAGACGGGCCGTCGGCAGGGGTTCTCAATCTCCCGGCCGATTCTTTGGGCGACTATGTCCTCGTGGATGGTGTTTCCAAGGCCTTTGCCATGACCGGCTGGCGTATCGGGTTCACCTATTCTTCTCCGGAACTGGCGAAGAAGATGTCGGCTTTCCAGAGCCACACGACCTCCAACCCGTCAAGCCCGGCCCAGGAGGCCGCTCTCGCGGCCTACACCGAAAGGGCCCAGGCCGTCGCGGATGTCGAGAAGATGGTGGAAGCGTTCCGGAGAAGGCGGGATCTGGTAACGAAGCTTTTCGAGGAGCTTCTTCCGACTCTGTCCTATGTGAAGCCGAATGGAGCTTTTTATCTCTTCTTCCGGGTGGACTCTCTGTTCAGGGAGGGTATGTCGGATTCCAGCGCCGTTTGCACCTGGCTCTTGAAGGAAGCCGAGATCGCCATGGTTCCCGGTGTGGCTTTCGGGGACGACCGGTACGTGAGGATGAGCTACGCTACGTCCGACGACCTGTTGGAGAAGGCCATCGGCCGTTTGGCGAAGGCAGTAGACTCCTTGGACTAAAACTGTTTGAGGACCCGCCTTGCAGCGGAAAGTGAGCCACCCACGTACCCTCCTCCGAAGAGGTTTACGTGGACGAGGAGGTAGTAGAGCTGATACAGGTCCCTCCGGAAGGCGTCGTATTCCGGGGGGATTCCCCGGCCCTCGTCGTAGGCTTCCTGGAACCCCATGGGGAAACTCCCGAAGAGCTCCATCATGGCCAGGTCCACTTCCCCCGTCCCTCGGTAGACGGCTGGATCGATCAGGACCGGTTCTCCGGAGCTGTCCGGGTAGAAGTTTCCACTCCATAGGTCTCCGTGCAGGAGGGCTGGCCCGCCCTCTCCGGCCGTGGCCATGACCTCCTCCAGCCTGGACAAGAGGTTCTCCAGAACCTTGCCTCCCTTTCCTCCAAAATGGCCCCGGTCCCGTGCCATGCGTAGCTGAGGCTCCAACCGGGAATCACGCCAGAAGGTAGGCCAGTCATCACAGGGGTCGTTCGATTGATTCAACGACCCGATGAAGTTGTCCCTGGTCCATCCGAACCCCGGCTCCGAACCCATGTCGACGGCCGAATGCAGCGCCGCCAAGCCCCGGCCCAACCGAGATCCATAGTCAGGCCCCGGCCGCCCTTGGGGAATGAACTCCATGAGGAGCCAGCCTGGATCTTCATGGGCTCCCGAACCACCTGTCCCAATGACCTCCGGGACTCGTAAGGCCTCGGGCTTCTTCAGAGTCTTCAACCCGTCCACCTCGGCACCGAACATCTCGGGGGGAGAGGACGGGTTCCACTTCAGGAAGAAGGTGCTTCCGGATTCGGTCACGACCTTTGCCGACGGATTGATGCACCCGCCCCCTACCGGGGATGCGGAGAGGATCGATCCGGACGTCCCCAGGTACTTTTCCAGAGCCTTTTCCACACTGGATGCCACCGGGCCCGGGAGTGTCATGAAGTGCTCCCGTTTTCCTCCAGGATATGGTCGAGAAGGTCACGGCAGGATCTTTCCACCATATCGTAGACGTGCTCGAAACCGTCAGGCCCGCCGTAGTAGGGATCGGGAACCTCCGCCCCCGGGCCGCCCTCGGGATCGAACTCTCTCAAGAGGTAGAGCGCAGCCTCCCCTCCAACTCCATCACGGAAACGCTCCAGGTGGGACAGGTTCGACTGGTCCATGGCGAGGATGTAGTCGAACCGTTTGAAGTCCTCCGGCTGAACCTGTCGAGCGTGACCACTCAGCGTGACCCCACGGGTGGCGGCGCTGCGCATGGCCCTGTGGTCGGGGCTTTCCCCCACGTGCCATCCGCCTGTTCCAGCCGAATCGACCTGGAACCGGTCCGAAAGCCCCTCTTCGTCCAGGACATGCCTGAACACCCCCTCGGCCAAGGGAGAGCGGCAGATGTTGCCGAGACAAACGAAGAGGACCGAGATCTCCTTTGACATGGGAAGACAACCTGTTGATCTGGGTGGACAGGGGGTAAACCGGTCGACAGAGGAATAAAACCCAAAGGTCCTAAAGGGTCCACCATATCGAGCAATTTTCGAAACCAGATCAGCCGGGGTGCATTCCCTGCGCGTTTTCTCCTGAAAACCAGTACATTAAACGGCTAGAGGCACCCCGCCACGCCGGGAGCTTACCCCGGCTCCGCCGGGGAATTGAGTTCCGATTGGAGGTACACGTTTGTCGAAGGTCGAGTTGTTCAGGGAGTTATCCCTTTCCGAAGCCCGGTTGGCGGCGGTGGAGGCCATCGGGTGGGTCGAACCCACTCCGATCCAATGGAAGGCCATACCCCTCGCCTTGGAGGGAAGGGACATCGTTGGCGTTGCCCAGACCGGGACCGGGAAGACGGGAGCGTTCATGATCCCGTCCCTCGAGATGATTCGGGCTGGGGAGGGCCTCCAGGTGCTGGTGCTGTGTCCGACCCGGGAGCTGGCTCAGCAGGTAGCTGAGGACACCGAGGCTCTGGCCAAAGGCACCTCGATCCGAGTGGCGTCTATCGTCGGTGGTGTGGCCTATGGTCCCCAGGAAGATGCTCTGAAAGAGGGGTTCGAGATCATCGTGGCTACCCCGGGTCGGTTCATCGACCACATGGGGAAGAGGCGAGTCAAGCTCTCCGGCTTGAAAATCCTCGTTTTGGACGAAGCCGACCGCATGCTGGACATGGGGTTCCGTCCTCAGATCGAGGATGTCCGTCGTGGACTTGCCGAGAAACCCCAGGTCATGCTTTTTAGCGCCACCATGCCGAACGGGGTACACGCTCTTGCCCTGCAGCTCACCAAGGAGCCTGAATGGCTGGAGGCGGCCCCGTCCGGGACCACCGCCGAAGGGATCACCGAGATCGTGTATTCGGTGAAGCCTGAGAAAAAACCCGACCTCCTCCTGAAGCTGCTGGAGGAAGAGGGTTGGAATCAGGTTCTGGTATTCTGCAGGACCAAGGTGGGTGCGGACACGCTCACTGCTCGCTTGGGCCAGGCTGGGATTGGTGCCGACGCCATGCACTCGGACCGGCAGATGCGACACCGGACCAGGGCCTTGGAGCGCTTTTCAGAGGGAAAAACCCGCGTGCTGGTGGCCACCGACATCGCCCAGCGTGGACTGGACGTCGAAGGGATCACCCATGTCGTGAACTACGACGTGCCCCTGGACCCCGAAGACTATGTGCATCGAATCGGGCGGACCGGAAGAGCCGGCGCCACCGGCACCGCCGTAACCTTCCTGACCGCTGCGGACCTGGGTGCATTCAAGACGTTGGAATACCACTTGGGCCGTCCCCTGGAGAGGATTCATCTTCCGGAGTTCGACTACGCCGGGGCGCCGGTCCGGGAAGACGGGGCCGTGAGCCGAAGGGGGGCCCGGTCCCGGTCACCCCTCGGGATGGGATCCCGCCTCGAGGACGATCTGAGTGCTGAGGAGTTGGAGCGGATTCTGAGTCTGGGAAGGGATTCCTGAGTAGGCTGGGGGGCCGGGGGGATCATGATCAAGCTGGCTGACATCCACGGTGCCAGGGGCCGCATCCAGGACGGGATCGTCCCGACGCCCTGCAAAGAATCCCAGGGGTTCGAGGATCAGGTTTCCTTCCGTCTCTTCTGGAAGTTCGAGAACCTTCAACGGACCGGCTCGTTCAAGGATAGGGGAGCCCTGAACAAGCTCCTCCAGCT
>JABDNZ010000216.1 GCA_013043565.1 Gemmatimonadota bacterium
GGTCCCTCACTGCTTCTCTGACCACCGGCCTGTCCCCGCCTGCCCGAAAGAATGCCCGATGGGCGGTGGGCCTGGTGTTTGGAGTCCTGTTCTTCCTTGCTCAGGCCGCAGGGGGTGATTGGGTGAGGGCTGACCCGCGGAACTCTGGGATCCTCGGGGCCTGGGTACCAATGCTTGTCCCCGTTCTCGGACTTGCCGGCCTCTACCTCCTCCTGGTCCGTGCCAGGATCCGTGCCACGGTTTCTCACGCTCAATCGTCAGATGGTTGACCGAGAGAGGTTGTGGGACGGGGATCATGGTTTTTTTGCTGAGGTCATCCGGGAACACAACGGGATGGTGAAGGCCATTTGCCAAAGCTATGCAGACTCCCCAGACGAAGTTGACGACCTTCTCCAGGAGATCTGGACCCAGGTCTATGTGAAGCGGCGCTCGTTCAGCGGTTCAGGAGCTTTCCCTGCTTGGGTCCAACGAATGGCTACCCGGTACTGTATCGATGTCTACCGGAAGAAGAAGGCGACGGAAAAGGGAAGAAAGAAGCTACTGGCGACCGGCGAAGTCACGGCCATCCATGGTCGGACACGGAATCCAGAACGAGACCTCGCCCGCAGGGAAGCTGAGAGAACGCTATGGGAAGCCTTGGATGCTCTGCCTGGGAAGGAACGGGAGTCGATCGTTCTGAGACTCCTCGAACAACGGAGTCCCACCGAGGTGGGCGAGGCAATGGGGATTGAGCAGGCTTCGGTGCGGTCGAACATCAGTAGGGGTATCAAACGGCTAAGGGGAATCATGGGAGGATCCGACAGGTGACGTGCCCGAACACAGAACAATTGACCGCCTACGCTTTGCATGAACCAGACGACCCGGCGATCGCTGCCCATTTGGATTCCTGTGAGGCCTGCCAGGCTGATCTCCACACAATCCGGACCTTGCTGGGACCCGATCCATCCGAGCGAGAGATCTCGGAAGCGCTTCTCACCAAGATTATCGCCGGCCTCCCTGAACCGGACGCTCCACCGAAACGTGACTGGGGCATGGGATTCCAGCTTCTCCTCACCTGGGTCCTCGGCCTCTTGACGGCTCTGGTCTCATTGGTGGCAAGCGGATCAATCGGTTCGATCGATCCAAGAGCCGTTCTGGTTCTTTCTGGAGCTTTTGGGGGGGTCTGTATGTTATACCGCCTGCAGGCGAGAGAAGTCGTCGAGGCGCCTATCGAGAACTTCCCTCCCCCGAACCCACTTCAGTAGTCGGGTAGGTTTTCCAGGTTGTTGGGTGAGAGTACATCCTTGGTTGAAACGAGGACCAGGGCTCCGTTTTCTTCCTCCACCCGAACGTCCGTTTCCCAGGATCCCGCACGAACGTAGTACCCTACCGCCCCTCTCCGGATGGCCCTGATCACTTCCTCCACCGGCTGAAATCCGATCGATGGACCGTAGAGTCCAAGGATCAGCCGTCCGCCCTTCGCCTTCCTGCTCCTCGTGACCTTCGCCCTTGGCATGAACCCTCCCGTTTCTTGGTCTCCTGTTTATAGACGGAACCCGGGCTCAAAGCGCGGAATGAGTCCCGTCTTGGGAGAACTAATCCTCGGGATGCCACGGTCTGGCGTCGGTTTTCGTCAGGAAGAAAACAGGATGAGGTGGAGAGCCTGAGCACCAACCGGCTGGAAGGGCCTCCGTGTGGTGTAGGCTCGGCAAAGGAACGGCTCTGAGCAAGAGAAGCAGGAGGGGCACTGCCGTCACTAGACCGCTTTGGGGGGGGCTGGCGCTCGGTAGTGTTTCTTCTGCTTCTCCTGCGCTAACCACCTGTGGCCCGGTCAGGGAAGGAGGCGATGGGATGGCCAAGAAGAAACAGCAGATCATCGCGGACATCGCAGAATACTTCCTGGGGACCGCCTACAGCGATTGTTACGTGGGGATCACATCCGATGTCCACGCCCGGCTTTTTGGAGACCACCAGGTTTCGCAGACGTCGGATCGGTGGATCCATCGAACAGCCAGCTCGCATTTCGTCGCCAGAGAGGTGGAGGAGTATTTCCTTTCCGCAGGGATGGACGGCGGATCGGGCGGTGGGGACAGGAGGTCAAGGCTTGTATACGCATACAAGAGGACCTCTCAAACGTTACCGTGATCGGTTGGTGCTACGGGGAACTGAAGAAGACGAGTAAACCGAAAAACGCCGGAGCTTGGACCCGCAAGCGAGTATTGCGGAGGAGATCGTTCAGGTGGATCCAGACACTGACGCCCCTCGACTAAGCCGTGATCGGTGCGCTGTTGCGCCTCGCGTCTTGTGGTGGGATTTGAGTGGCCACGGAAGGGCGCCGTCTCTGCCCCCCCACATCCGCCTTGAAATAATCCGAGACCGATCCCTTTCATCTGGGGCCTTGGATGGCATCGACCTGGTAGTCGCAGAGGCCCAGGATCTCCGAAGGAAAGGGATCCGTCAGCAATTAGGTTCCGTGCTCGATATCCGCGGGCGTCCTCCGATCCTCCTCCTGACCGTACCTGAACCCGACAACATGCGGTTCCTCTGCCACCTCCCTGTGGAAGATCTTGCCTGGGCTTCTGAACCGGTAGAGGAAGTGCTGGCAAGGGGGCTCCGACTCGTCAGAGGAACGGAGCGAAGGCGGGTGGCCGAATGCCTCCTTCGATCCTGTTCTGATCATGCCACGGTGGAAAGGATCGTAAGGAAGTTGTTTTTCGATCCCAAACCCCCGTCCCAGGTCCAGGATCTCGCTAATGCTTGTTTCTTGAGCCGGCGTTCCCTGGCGAGGAAGTGGCGGGCCGCTTGGCCAGATGCCGCTCCAATATCTCTGAAAGCGCTCGTGAACTGGGCCCTTGCCTTACGAGCCAGGGAGCTGTCCCAATCAGGTCTTGCCAGCCTCGAGGCTGCGAAGGCACTCGGAATACACAAACGCACACTGGAAAGAACGGTGGGTCGCTTGGCAGGCCTGACCTGGGGCAGGTGGTCCACCTCAGAAGGCGAAGTGGGTTGGCGGAGGGTGACCGGCGCATTCACGAACGACTACGAAAACTGACCCGTATTGCCGCAAGAATGACCCGTTTTGCCGTCGCCGGAGACTCCGGAGCAGACTACTCTGCGTACGGGACTCAAGGAAGATGGTCTCTGATAATTCCGCGTGGTTCACAGTCCCATACGATCAGGTCTGAGAAAAGGAGAAAAGGAAATGAAGAGGATCAAGTGGTACCTGCTACCTGTGGCAGCCGTCAACTTGGCACTCCTGCCATTCACTGTCAGCGAAGCCAGCGCTGATCGCGAATCGAAGAACTGCTACTTCTATGGGCCGCCGGGTCTTCTTTGTTCGTGCGACGAGCGCACCCCCGATGAATGCGACACATTCGAGGAT
>JABDNZ010000217.1 GCA_013043565.1 Gemmatimonadota bacterium
CCCTGGAGCTGCACATGTATGGCCTCGGTTTTCTACCAGGAATCGATGACTTAGCCGGGTTATGATCTGGAAGGTAAGGCTCAGCGAAGACTCCGGTCAGAACCGCGTTTTAACTTCCCGGCACTCAGTTCAAGCAGTGGGCGTTCCCACGTCTATCGACGGGCGAGTTCGCGCTTCCCAAGCCTCCGTCGACGTAGGTGAAGTGTGCGCTTGCGAAGGGCAGCCCCCTGCCTCGCCTGGCGGAGGTAGCATGACTCGCTTGCTAGCGGTTCCCTTTCTCCTTCTGGTGGTTTTGGGCTGTGCCACGACCAGCCTGAACCCGTTCGACCGCCCATTGAACGGAAAAGCAGAACCGTTCCAGAGGATGGACCTCATGGTTCGCGTGGAAAACGAGCACTTCGATCCTGTGGTGATTTGGGCTGTTTGGCCCCAAGAACGATATTTCCTCGGGGAGGTCCAGCCCGGGGGTGTGGAAGTCTTCCGCATACCCTCCCACATCCTGGACATCCAGGGGGGGCCCAAGTTTCTGGCGGACCCGCGGGGATCGGTCAATGAGCAACTGACCGAGACGGTGGACTGCGTTTACGCCCATTGGGTCCGGTGGAAGATCAAACGACACCTAATTCCGTCCAGACCCGTCGTGCTGATGCCATAGGTCCCGGAGGGCCCCGGACCCTTATGCCTTTTCGAACACCTTTTCGATGGGGCACCATTTTGTGAAGCTGGACTGAAGGAGGTTCAGTCCGGTGAAGGCCACCACCAGGTAGAACCAGGGGCTCACCCAATAGCCCAAGGCCAGGAAGAGCAAGACCATGATCCCGGCCATGCGCCGGATGGTATAGTGAGTCTCGTTGCTGCACATCGTTACACCACCTTGTCTGCGTCGAGCATGAATGCGGATAGGCCCTCGTCCGGGCCGGATCGTTCGTCCAGGGCCTTGAGTTCGGCGCAGAGGGTTTGACAGATATTCCCGTCCACGGCCGTGAAATAGAGAGTATTTGATCCCGGAAAAGCCCGACTCCCAAACTTCCGTCCGGAGACGCCCTTCCCAAGGACGTTTGGTACCTCCGTGTAACCCGGTACGTCGTGAGCATCCAGGATTCTCTCGACATCTTCCTGGTGGTTCGAATCCACCAGAATCATCAACAATCTCATTCGGTCAGCTCTCCGTCTCTTTTCCCTTTTCCATCTCAAAATAAAGAAGGGGAATGGCGATGAGGGTAAGGCCCGTGGCCACCATGGCACCGCTGATCAGGGCTACGCCCAGGCCTTGGAAAATGGGATCCTGTACCATCACCATCCCGCCGATGACCACTGCCAGAGCGGTAAGGATGATGGGCCTGGACCGGATAAGGCCTGAGTTGATGACAGCTTCCCTCAGGTCCTGGCCCCGCTCCAACCCGAGCTGGACGAAGTCCACCAAGAGTATGGAGTTCCGGACAATGATCCCGGCCAGGGCGATCATCCCGATCATGGACGTGGCAGTGAAGAACGCCCCCGTGATGGCATGCGCTGGCAGGATTCCGATGAGGGTCAAGGGGATCGGCGCCATGATAACCAGGGGCACCGTGAAGGACTGGAACCAAGCCACAACCAGGACATAGATCAGGACCAGGACTGCCGCAAAGGCGATCCCCAGGTCCCTGAAGACCTTCCGGGTGATCTCCCACTCCCCGTCCCAGACGAGGAAGGACTCCTCCGTGAGGGTCGGCGCTTCGCCCCAGTGGCGTTCGACGCCCGGCAGGGCCTCTTCAAGGGGGTCACCCATTTGGATCATGGCGTAGGCCGGGCTCTCCAGCGAGCCAGCGACATCAGCGGTCACGTACACCACCGGGCGGAGGTTCTTGTGATGGATGGGCTGCATGACGGCCACGCTATCCAACTCGGCCAGGGTTCCCAGCCGGCGGGCACCGGTCGGCGTGGCCAGAGGAACCGAGGCCAGGTCATATACGGTTGCCGACGCGGAATCCGCCATCTGTAAACGGATCGCTACTGGTTCCGCCGCGTTGTCATCGTGGAGGAGGCCCACCTGGGCTCCACCCACAGAGGCAGCGATACTCTGGGCTACCTGCTGAGGATTGGTTCCTGCCCTCAGCGCTTCGGCTTGAGAAATGGCCGCTCTCACCTGAGAGTGCTCAGCAGCCACGGTCCAGTCCACATCAACCACCCCGTCGCTGGCCAGGAACACTTCCTTCACTGTCTCCGCCACCCGGATCTGCTCCTCATAGGTCGGGCCGTAGATCTCGGCGGTGAGGGTAGCCATGACCGGGGGTCCTGGCGGGATCTCGGCCAGCTTCACCGCAGCGCCGTACTCCTGGGCAATGGAGTCCACGGCCGGCCTCAGCCTGAGGGCGATGCCGTGGCTTTGGAGGTCCCGATCGTGTTTGGGTTTGAGATTCACCTGGACGTCGGCAACGGTGGGTCCACGCCTCAGGAAGTAATGGCGCACCAGTCCGTTGAAGTTGAATGGTGCGGCGATCCCCGCGTACGTCTGAACGTCGCTCACAGCTTCATCGCGAGATACCCGCAGCGCCAAGGCCTGAGCGACTTCGGCGGTCCGTTCCAGGGACGTGCCCTCCGGCATGTCCACGATGAGCTGGAACTCACTCTTGTTGTCGAAGGGGAGCATCTTCACCGTCACGAGGCGAAGAGGCACCAGGAGAGTGGACAGCAGCAATACGGCCACCATTGCGAGGTAGGTCATATACCTCAGGCGGCTGTTCGCCACCAACTTCTTCATGAAACCGCCGTACCAGGTTGCCAAACGTCCGGTCGGGACGGCTTCATCGGCATCCTCCACAGGCGCCCCGGACGGAGGCGAATCTCCGTTGTGTCCCTTCACCAACCTGACCGCCAGGTACGGGGTCACGATGAAGGCGACGGCCAGGGAGAAAACCATGGCCACCGAAGCTCCCACGGGAATGGGCTCCATGTAGGGGCCCATGAGGCCCGATACAAAGGCCATGGGAAGGATGGCCGCGATCACCGTGAAAGTGGCCAGGATGGTGGGATTCCCCACTTCGTCCACGGCCACGATGGCTGCCTCGTCCGGGTGCCGCTGCTTCAGGCCCAGGTGTCTCGCGATGTTCTCCACGACGACGATGGCGTCGTCCACCAGGATCCCGATGGCAAAGACCAGAGCGAAGAGGGTGATGCGGTTCAGCGTGTAACCGTAGAGGCGATAGACCAGGAGGGTGAGGGCCAGGGTCACAGGTATCGCAACCAGGACCACTACGGCTTCCCTCCACCCCAATGCCAACCAAACCAGGAGTACCACTCCGATGGTCGCCACGAGGATGTGGAAGAGGAGTTCCTCGGATTTCTCGGTGGCGGTTTCCCCGTAGTCCCGGGTCACCGTCATCCGAACGTCGTCCCCAAGGACCTTCCCCCGGAGCTCTTCGGCCCGATGGATGGCGGCATGGGCGATGGTGGCCGCGTTCTTCCCTTCCCGCTTTGCCAAGGCGATGGTCACGGCGGGTTCGAAGTCTTCACCCCTGCCACCGCCCGGCAAAAAGGCGACATACTGATCGGGTTCCGCTGGCCCATCCTGAATGGAGGCCACGTCCCGAAGCCGAATGGCCCGGTCGTTCATGACAGCCACTACCACTTCCCCAACGTCGTCGGCATTCCTGAGGAGGTGTCCGATTCGAACAGGGACGGTTCGGTTCCCGGCCACCAACTGCCCCGCCGGGAGGTCGGCATTGGCCGCTCCGAGAGCCTGGAAGACGGCTCCGCCTGAAAGTCCTCGGGCCGCAAGGGCCTGCGGATCCAGGGTCACCGACACTTCCCGTGGGGCGCCACCGATGACCCAGGTTTCGGCCACATCCGGGATCCGCTTCAGCTCCGCTGCCAGCTCTGCAGCCTGCTGGCGAAGGAGATAGCCGTCTCCCGCGTCCGACCCGCCCGAGAGGGTCAGGGTCAGAATCGGGACCTCGTTGATCCCATGAAGGGTGACGAATGGAGGAGTGGCCCCCGGCGGGATCCTGTCCATGTTCGCCATGAGCTTCCCGTAAAGGCGGGTCAGGGCCACTTCCGGCTCCGTACCCACCTTGAATCGGGCGGTAACCATGGCACCGTCGGTCTGGGCGACGGAGTACACGTACTCCACATCCGCTACCTCCCAGATGGCCCTCTCCAGCGGCTCCACCAAACGCCGCTCCACTTCCCTCGGGGTGGCTCCAGGCATCCCCACCGCCACGTCGATCATGGGAACCCTGATCTGGGGCTCCTCCTCCCGGGGTGTGGACATGACGGCCCCGATCCCCAACACCAGGGAGAACGCCGTGAGGAGAGGTGTCAGCTTCGAGTTGAGGAATCGTTGGGCGATCCCTCCCGAGAACCCGGTTTTCATTTGGCTACCTCCTCGCCTACCGCGTCTCTACCGCGGGCTTCAACGGCGATCTCATCGCCCGCCTCCAACCCGCTCAGAACCTCGATCCTTCCCTCTCCTACGGCCCTTCCCAGCCGGATCCACCGGAGGGCAACGCCGTCCGCCGTCACGACTCTGACGCCGGTCAGTTGTCCTCTATGCACCACCGCGTCCACCGGAATCGTCACCGCTCGAGTGGTTCCCCCGGGGACCAGGGCAGTCAGGCTCACCCCTGTAGGCCAGTCGGCCGGGAGGGTGACTCGGACCTCAACGGTCTTGGACATGGGGTCGGCCCCTGCCGCCACCACCCGTACCGGCG
>JABDNZ010000218.1 GCA_013043565.1 Gemmatimonadota bacterium
CGTCCCGGGAATCGTCTCCCAGGGCTGCCGTCTGAACGCTCTGAAGCATCTCCTTCGTGGGCATGGAAAGGGTGTCGCTGCGGAGATCGATCACGTTTTCGGTCATCTTCGGCCTCAGGTCGGTACACTTTGGGGTCGAGGATTGCAGGATGGTCCAGGCCCCTTTGCTCCGCAAGGTCGGATTCTCGCTCCGGCCCAAAAACTCCACTTTTTGTGGGATCCACCCCCCGTTCCGCCCCCTTCTGATCCTCTCCTGATTCTCGATCTGCCGACAGGATCCAGATCTGAAACCGGTCTGATCCGGCTTCCTTATCGTGAATCCGGAAGCTGGAGAGAGGTTGGTCCATGACGGGTCGCGAATGCCGACGACGAGGCGCTTCCCTGACGGGCCAGAGACCAAGGAGGGAATCATGAAGAACAAGGCCGCATCCACGATGGCGATCCTCGTGCTGCTCCCTTTGCCCATTTTGTACGCGTGCGAAAACCGGATCACAGATCTGGATCCGCAGTTCGATTTCGATGACCCCATCCGCGGGACCAAGAACCTGGTGGTTTATCCGGACCTCCTGGCGCTGCGCCCCGGTGAGTCCACGCAGTTGGGGGCGTTCCTGGCCAAGCCGGACCCATTCCTGAATCCCGGTGAAATCGATGTGGAGTGGGGTAGCTCCGACCCCGCTGTAGTCTCCGTTTCCCCCACGGGACGGATCACGGCACAGAAGCACGGAGTAGCTCACATCTACGCCGAGTTCGGGGAGTGGGGTGGTGAGGCCGTGGTTGCCGTGAACGAGGACGCTCGGATTCCCGACCACCTCAGGCGATGAAGTGAGGAGGAGGATCATGACTTTGAGAGCATCGGTTGTGTTCGGGACCATCTCCTTTCTCGCCGTGGCCGTCCTGTCTCTGGCCAACCTTGACAAGGTAGAAGGGGAGGGGTTCTACATGCAGGGGATCATGCCCCTGGAAGTGAGCGCTCCCGAGACGGACCTGGACTCTGCGACCGTGGAGGGGGCCTCCACCGAGACCCCCTCCACGGAGGATCCGACCGGATGAAAACAAGGCTGGCTGCCTTCATTATCTGTCTGTCTTTCAATCTCCCTGCCCCCGGCCTCTCGGCTCAGGAACCCACGCCGCCGAGTCAGGCTTACGTCCCTCCTGGGTACCCCCTGGTGCAGGAAAAGCTGGAGGATTGGAGGGATCGGAAGTTCGGTCTTCTCATGCATTGGGGCCTCTACGCTCAGCTGGGAATCGTCGAGTCCTGGGCCCTGTGCTCCGAAGACCAGCCATTTCAGGACCGGGGGGGAGTGCCCTACGACGAGTTCAAAGAGATGTACTTTGGCCTCATCCGAGAGTTCAACCCCACCCGATTCGATCCGGAGCCATGGGCCGAGGCCGCAGAGAAAGCCGGCATGAAGTACGTGGTGTTCACCACCAAACACCACGACGGGTTCAGCATGTGGGACACGAAGGAGACGGAGTTCCGAATCACGGGTCCCGAGAGTCCCTTCAGGAACCACCCTCGAGCCAATGTGGCGAAGGAGGTCTTCGCCGCGTTCCGGGCCCAGGGCTTCCTGACGGGGGCTTACTTCTCAAAAGCCGACTGGCACCACCCCGACTACTGGTCACCCCTTTGGGCCACACCCAATCGCAACAACAACTACGACACGAGGAAATACCCGGAAAAGTGGCGGAGCTTCAGGGACTTCACCTACCGCCAGGTCGAAGAGCTGATGACCACGATGGGGCCCATGGACATCCTCTGGCTGGACGGCGGATGGGTTCGCCCCCACTCGACCATCAACGACGAGGTCCGCTCCTGGGGCTTCGACATCGCGGACTGGGAGCAGGACATCGACATGCCACGGATGGCCGAGATGGCCAGAGGGCACCAGCCGGGCCTCATTGTCGTGGACCGAACGGTCCATGGCCCGTACGAGGATTACCGAACTCCGGAACAGAGGGTGCCGACGGGAATCCTGCCCTACCCCTGGGAGACGAACCTCACCATGACCCAGAGCTGGGGGCACAAGTTTCAGCCTGTCTATATAAGCACACGCCAGCTTATCCACACGCTGATCGACGTCGTGTCGAAGGGAGGGAACCTCCTCCTGAACGTGGCTCCTACTCCCGAGGGAACCTTCGAAGAGCAAGCATACACGCGCTTGGCGGAAATCGGATCCTGGATGGACGTGAACGGGGAGGCCATCTACTCGACGCGACCGTTCTCGAGGTTCGGGGAGGGAGACGACATCCGGTTCACCCAGACCAAGGACGGTACGTCGCTTTTCTTATTCCTTCTCTCATGGCCGGATGCCGAACTGACCTTGGAGTCTCTTGGGTCCGGGGCCCTTCCCCTGCAAGAAGGAACCGAGATCACCCTCCTTGGCGACCAAGTCCCCCTGGAATGGGTGCAGGACGAGAGGGGCCTCCGCATCACGATTCCCGCAGGCGCCCAGACTGCGGCAACTCACGCGTGGGTGTTGAAGGTCAGGCTGAGGGAGAGGTGACGGGTCCTACCGTGGATCGCTTCGGCCGAGGGTGATTACCTGGATAACTCCCTGCGGATGGCTCATACCCCACCGAGCAGTGGCCCGCCTCGAATCGTAGAAGCGGATGGACTCGACCAGCCCGACGGCGATCCCGGCCAGGGCTTCGACGTTTCCCAGGGGGACGTTATCCATATACGCCTTGACGTTGTCGATGTCCGGGCCTGAGAACGACTCCTGTCCTCGGGTGATCAGCCACTCGGGGTGGAACAGGCGCACGGCCTCCAAAGCATTCCCCACCATGGCCTCGCGTACTTCGTCGCCCGAAATGGTGAAGCGCTCCTCTTCGAAGGGGAACGGCATCACCGGGTTTGCTTTCCTTCCACCAATGGGAATCGAGAAGCCAAGAGCAAATCCCCCCGCTCCCCCAACGGCAGCCCAGGTGGGTCGGTGGAGGATACTGTGCCCTTTGCCCGCCTCCCAATCGCTGCTGGCTACTTGTGACGCGAAGTAGCCTATGCCGGCCCCCACCGCCGCTCCCGCCAATCCACTGAGAATCCGGTTCGTCCAGGAGGGACCTTCCACTACCGCAGAATCGCCGAATAGAACGGGCGTTCGAATCCGGAAGGCCTCGGGCGCCGCCCCTTCGAGGCTCTGGGCGTATACCCCGATGTTGCTGGGAATCAGGGCCAGCAGGAGTGCAAATGGTATGGGAGTTGTTCTGATGGATTCCATAGCCTCAATACCCTTTTTCGAACGGTTGTTCCCAGAAACCTTCCCGAGGCGCCACGGTCCGGTCGCGTGGTACCAAAATGCAGGGTTGACAAACAACCCCAGAAAGCGAATAGGTTCCAGTCATACAAAAAGCAACTGGAGGATAGTCCGACGGCATCTCTGTTACCGAATTTCCACTCCCGATGTTTCTTGATCAGGCGGCATGACCGAGCCGGCCTGAGGCGGGAGTTTTTTCGTTTCCCATTTCCATAGGAGGCACCGCAATGCTTCGACCCAGAGTTCGTTTTGGGTTGGCAGCGCTCCTTTCCCTTGTCGTGCTCCTGGTGTTGCCCTGGTCGGGTAACGCACAGGATCTGCGGACCGTCTCGGGTACCGTGACGATCCAGGGATCGGACCAACCACTACCGGGTGTTCAGGTATTCGTCCAGGGGACGAGGATCGGGACACTCACAGACAGCCAGGGGAACTTCTCCCTCACCATGCCGGCCAGCGCCGAAGTCATGGTGTTCTCGTACCTCGGGTACAAGACGGCTGAACTCCCCGTCGCATCGAACATGCAGGTGGGGATGGAAATCGAGGCTCTCGGCCTCGAAGGCATTACCGTGACGGCCCTGGGGCTACGTAGAGAGAAGCAGACCTTGGGCTATTCGGTACAGGACCTCCAGGGTTCCGAGATCTCTGAGGTCCCGGAGCTCAACCTCGTCAACTCCCTGCAGGGCAACATCGCGGGCGTGAACGTGACGAACGCCGGTCCCACCGGTGGATCATCCCGGATCGTCATCCGTGGCGCCAGCTCCATCGCAGGGAACAACCAGCCCCTCTTCGTCATCGACGGTTTCCCCATCGACAACTCCGCCCCGCGAAACGCCGGGTACGGTGGTATCGACTACGGGAACTCCGTCTCTGACATCGATCCGGCGAACATCGAGAACATCAGTGTTCTGAAGGGGCCCGCTGCGGCGGCTCTCTACGGATCCAGGGCCGCCAACGGCGCGGTGGTCATCACCACCAAGACCGGACAGGGCTCCCCCAGCGGGGGCCTGGGCATGACGGTCACGGCCAGCTACACCGCTGAAACGCCGCTGAAGCTTCCTGATTATCAGAACGAGTATGGTCAGGGCCTCTTTGGTGAGTTCCAGTGGGTGGACGGCGCCGGCGCCGGCCTGTGGGACTTCGTGGACGAGAGCTGGGGGCCGAAGCTGGACGGTCGGCTCATCGACCAGTTCACCGGTCCGCAACAGCCCTGGGTCGCCCATCCCAACAACGTCCGGGACTTCTTCGAAACCGGACGGACGCTGAATACCAATGTGGCCGTGTCCCATGCTTCGGACCGGTCCAACGTGCGGCTTTCCGTCTCGAACATGAACCTCGACGGAATGTCACCGGCGAATAAGATGAACCGCCTCACCCTGGGCCTTAAGGGCGGAACGGACATCACCGACCGTCTCAGGGCCAATGCCTCGGTGACCTACATCGACTCCAACGTCGAGAACCGTCCCGGAACAGGGTACGACGAGGACAACCCCATGCAGCAGTACATCTGGTTCGGTCGCCAGGTGGACATGGAGCCTCTTCGCAACTACCGATGCACTGGGGATGAAGTCACCCCCTGTACCGTCGGTGGGCAGTACAACTGGAACTACAACTACCACAACAACCCGTTCTGGGAGGCCTACGTCAACGAGAACTTCGACGAGAAGGACCGGATTCTCGGGAACGCCGACGTGACCTACCAGGTCAACGACTGGATTACGGCAACGGGCCGTGTCGGGCGTGACTGGTCCCGGGACCACCGTAAGCGAGTCACGGAGTGGTACAGCCTGGATGACGCCGGTGACGGCGGGTTCGGCGAGAACACCATTTATCGGTCTCTGACCAACGCCGACGCCCTCCTCAGCGCAACCCGGCAGCTGACGGACGACATCGCAATGGACGTCACCGGTGGTGCTCACATCGCCACCAGCAAGTTCGAGACGGCCAATGTGGGAGTCACCAAGCTCACGGTGCCCGGCGTATTCACCATCGACAACGACGCCGGTACGGTGAACCCGACGGACTACCTGTCGGAATGGGAAACCCGTTCCGTTTCGGGTTCCTTGAGCCTGAACTACAAGGGCTTCTGGAACGTCGACGTGACGGGCCGGAACGACTGGTCCTCCACGCTTCCCGACGGAGAAAACTCCTACTTCTATCCCTCGGTCTCCTCGGCCTTCGTCTTCACCGACGCTCTCAACATGTCCACGGACGTGTTCAGCTCCGGTAAGATCCGAGCCAGCTGGACCCGAGTGGGTAACGATGCCGGGCCCTACCAGCTCGCATCGGTCTTCAACTCGCTGCAGGCATGGGGCTCCACGCCCATGTTCGCGGTGCCCAACGAGCTGCCCAACACGACCCTCAAGCCGGAGGAAACCACGGCTTGGGAGATCGGTACCGACCTCGGGTTCTTCAACGAGCGTCTGGGCTTCGTGGCCACATACTATGACCGCAGCACCAAGAACCAGATTCTGGGTGTCCAGGTCTCGACCTCTTCCGGGTACAGCAACCAGCGCCTGAATGCTGGTGAGGTCCGGAACTGGGGCTGGGAAGTCCTTCTGAAAGCCATGCCGGTCCGGTTGGACAACGGGTTCCGGTGGAACGTGACCGCCAACTGGAGCAAGAACAACTCCGAGGTCACGGAACTCTATGGCGACCTCGAGACCCTCGTGCTCGGTTCCTACTGGAGCATGAACATCGAGGCCCGGCTGGGCGAGCCCTACGGCCTATTCTTCGGCAACGGGTACCTCCAGGACGACGACGGGAACTGGCTGCTGGACTCCTCCGGGCGTCCCCAGCGTGACACGAACCGTCGGATTCTCGGGAACTACAACCCCGACTGGCTGGGCGGACTTCAGAATCGCTTCAGCTATGGCGCCTTCGACCTGAGCGTTCTGGTGGACGGGCAAAAGGGCGGCGACATCTTCTCCGTGACCAACTGGTTCGGTGAGTATGCCGGCGTGCTCGAGTCCAGCCTCCGAGGCCGGGAAGAAGATTTCTGCACCCCGGGAATCGTAGTGGAGGGCATTCTCCCCGACGGTTCCGTCAACGGCGACGGGGTCGACGATGTGACGGTTTGCCCCCAGTCCTACTTCGGCAGGAACTACGGGAACCAGGAAGCCTCTATCGACGACGCTACGTACATCAAGCTCAGAGAAGTGCGGCTGGGTTATGAGCTGCCCGGCGCTTGGATGGCCCGCCTGGGATTCTCCAGCGGGAATGTTGCTCTGATCGGACGGAACCTGTTCCTCTGGGCTCCGAACATCGACAACATCGATCCCGAAACCGCTTTCGACGCCTCGAACGTACAGGGCATCGAGTTCGGTCAGTTCCCATCGGCCCGGAGCATCGGGCTGTCCTTCACCATCACTCCGTGACGGCAGAGGAGAGACTATCATGAAAAACAAGAGCAGAGTGGTAGCGCTTCTTGTCGGTCTCGGCTTGGCCTCCGCGGCGTGCAGTGACGGCCTGACCGACATCAACGTCAACCCCAACGGGCCCACCGCGGTGCCGGTGGCGACCCTTATTCCCACATCAATCCAGGGGGCTGTGAACAAGGCCTTTGGCACGGGCGAGATGCTTCAGCATTCGGGAATCTGGGCGCAGCACTTCGCCCAGATCCAATACCCCGACGAAGAAACGGGGAACGTTCGTGACTCCCGCATGAACGGGTATTGGGACGGTTACTACATCGGTGCCCTGAAGGACATCCAGACGGTCATCGAGATTGGCGCCGAGGACGGGCACGTGAACGCCCAGGGTGTGGGGATGATCTGGAAGTCCTGGATCTTCCATATCATCACCGATTTCTGGGGAGACATTCCTTATTCCCAGGCACTGAACGGCGAAGAGAACGTGATCCCGGCCTATGACGCCCAGGCCGATGTGTACGCCGGTCTGCTGGCCGATCTGACCGCCGGTGCCGGAATGCTGAGCTCCGCCGGACAGGATTTTGGCGGCGGGGACCTTATCTATGGCAACGACTTCACCAAGTGGAGGAAGTTCGCCAACTCAATGCGCATGCGTCTGGCCATGCGTATGTCCGAGGTGAACCCTGGCACCGCTCAGTCTGCGTTCGTAGCGGCTTATCAAGCCGGCGGATTCACCAGCAATGACGACAACGCCATGCTGCAGTGGACGGGGGCTCCCTATGAGAACCCGTTCTATGAGAACTACCTGGGGCGGGACGACAACTCCATCAGCATGAAGATGGTGGAGACACTCAAGGACCTGAACGATCCCCGCTTGCCTCTTTATGCCGAACCGGCCGCAAGCGATGGTGAGTATCGGGGCCATGAGAACGGCCTGGACGATGTTCCGGCCGGTGTGTCCCTCGCAGACATTTCCAGGATCGGGAATTTCTGGAGGAGAGATGGCGCGGCCACACCCTCCATGATCATGACCTACTCCGAGGTCCTCTTCCTCCAGGCCGAAGCGGCCGCCAGGGGGTGGATCGCAGGTGACGCGGAAGCCCTGTACATGGACGCCATCGAGGCCAACATGAACCAGTACGATGCCCAGGGTGCCGGCCCGTCGAATGCGGAAATCGCCGACTATCTGGCCTCCGCAGAGGTCGCCTACACGGGTATCGACGACATCCACCTTCAGAAGTGGATCGCCCTCTTCATGAACGGGTCCGAAGCGTGGGCCAACGTTCGCCGGGTCGGTGTACCCGACTTACCGGTGGGGGCCGATCTCACCTGGCTGGGCAAGATCCCGGTTCGCTTCTCCTATCCCAGTGACGAGCAGTCCCTGAACAACGCTTCCTTGCAGGCTGCGTTGTCCGCTCAGGGAATGAGCGCACCGGACCTCGTCACCAGGGTCTGGTGGGATCCGGCTGGATGAACTCAAAACCTTAAGAACCCTTAGACCGACGCCCCCCGGAGTTCTCTCCGGGGGGCGTCGACTATTTTGGGAGCTTGGAGGAGCGCGGGTAGGGTCTCCGAAAAGCGATGGAACCCTCCAACGCCGGGCTTTAGAGGGTCGCCCCCCGGGAAAAGACGAGGATCAGTCCGTGGGCGTGGGTCGAATACCCGGGCCGCTTGGTCACGCCCGTGGGATAGATCTCGATGGACTCCACGTTGTCGGTGGTGAGCATGTCCAGAATGCAGGTGTCGATGGCCCGGGTTCCGTCCACGTAAACGTAAGGGTTCACGACGGAGTGAAACGTGACATGGCTCCGAAGGCTGACCTGGGGGCATTGGTCGACATGCCGGAGGACATTCATGCCAGGCACCCTGCCCTCCATGGTGTCCAGGAGGGTCCCTCTCTGCTCGTCGAGGGCCCGGCCGGAGATGATCGTCGCTCCCCCCTCGTTCCGGATTCCGCCGTCGGTCCTGTTCGACCTGAGGGGGTTCTGAAGGGCCGCGCACCCCGATAGGAGAAGGGTAAGGCCCAGGAAAACCAGAGTCCGGGGTAGAGTGACCATGGGAACCTCCTTACAGCTGAACCGCACAGGTTGTCTCGAACATTCAGTCGGAGTCCACAAGCAAACCGCCTCGACCTTCCAGGAAACCGGAACACGATGGTAGCACGGAAAAGGGTATCAGCACCCTTGTTGGCTCGGTGGAGTTAGGTGCCCCGATGATGTGGAATACGCTCGCTCTCCGGAATTGTTTCTGACTTCACCCGCCGGACCGGAAACTCAACACGTCTCGATTCGCTGCTTCGGATGCGATTCCGAAGGTGAGTCGAGTGGCGTGGAAGACCTTCTCATAGTTGATCGTTGCCGGGACATCCGTGGGTTCGTGGTAGTCCGGACCCATGAATCCTCTCGTGATGAGGATCGCCGGGATGCCCTTCTGCATGAAGGACATCTGGTCGCTCCGCTGAACGTGATTGTGGGGGTCGGGTCCCTCGTTCAACCGCCAATCCAGGGGTGCGTTTATCCCGGAATCGTTCACGGATCTGATCATGTCCAGGAGGCCGGCCCGTCCGTTCTCCGATCCCATGGCCAGGAGAACGTCCGGGAAGTCGGGAGAGTTCCTTCCCACCATGTCGAGATTGATGTTCAAAACGATCTGGTCGGCGGGGACGGGCGGGTTGTTCGCAAAAGCCATTGACCCCAAAAGGCCCTTCTCTTCCGCTGTGAGAAGAACAAAGAGCATGGACCGCTTGCCTGGAGACATGGCCGCGGCCTCAGCGGCCTCCAAGACCGCCGCCGACCCGCTGGCATTGTCGTCGGCACCGTTGAAGACCTCTCCATTTCGAACGCCCACATGATCCAGGTGGGCGGTCACGACGATGTATTCGTCTTTCAGGACGGAGTCGGTTCCCGGCAGAAGCCCGACTACGTTGGGGGAGGAGTAGCCCGGGTCCACATCGTGTCTGGTCTCGAGGGAGATCTGGATTCCCTCCATGGGCCCGGTGGTGTATTCGCCCTCGCCGGTGTGCAGATTCACGTCGATTCCCGCGAGAAGCCCTCCGGCCGCCTCGGGTTTCATCAGGACCAGCTCTGAGAAGGCGGGTGCCGGAGCATCGGGGTCCGGCGTATCCACCATGGGGCGGATCGACGGCGCGCTCGCCTGGCTCTTGATGAGCTCCCAGAGCCCTGCCGAACCGGCGTCCAAAATGACGATCAGGGTGGTGACGCCGTGGTTCATGGCTGCCTGGAAGCGGGCGTTGGCACTCTGCTGGAGGCCGCGGTAGAGCTCATCTTGCTCGGCAGGCAGAACGGGATCCCCGTTCCGCACCGGCGCACCGACGATCATCACGCCCATTTTACCCTTCGCATCGAGCCCCTCGTAGTCGTTCCACCCCAGATCGGGCTCCTCGATGCCGTAGCCCAGGAAGACTGGCGTCTCAACCGCGTTTCGGTCCGCTCCGGAAGCCAGGAACTCCTGGATCACGTAGTCCTCACCCCTCCGGAGGGGGCGGTTCTCGTTCCCGACGGTGAACCCGAGGCTGGTTTCATCACTCAACGTGGAGGTGGCGAACTGGATCTGCTGGAAGTAGGAGGGCGCCCCGCTGGAATCGGAGTACATGGCCTCCAGACCGGCCTGGCCCAGATGGACTGCGGCATACTCCGCGGCGAGCTGGTATCCTGGGGTCCCGGCGTCCCGGCCCTCGAGGAGATCGGAGGCCAGGAAGAAGATGTGGTCTCTTAACTCGGCCTCCGTGATGGATTCCAGCGCAGGGTCGGCGACCTGAGCCTGCCCACAGGCTGCCGAACCCAGGAGGCCGAACACGACCAGGCAGAACCGGCCCAGGGGGGTTGGTGCGTTCACGAGACAACTCCGATTTGTGTGGATCGCCGTTTCGCCAAGATACTCTTGCTTCATCCGATTCTGAAAGCCATCGAAAGCCCGATGATGGCGACCGCCACCCCCACGAACAGGTACTTGGCAACCGGTTCCCACCAGGCGCCCACCGGCTTTTCGGCTCCCACGTTCACCTCCGCCCGTGCCCGACCGATCCCCAGGACCCAGAAGAAGAGGATCCCGGCCATGGCTGCGCCGAAGGGAACCAGGTACACCGTGATCAGGTCCACGAAGCGATCGAAGCGGCCCTGGTTGATGGCCAAGGGGATTCCACATAAAAAGGCCACCGCTGCAATCCAGAGGACCGCAGTCCTCCGGGTCCATGAAAACTGATCCATGGCCGCCTCCACCACCGCCTCCTTGATGGCCAGGAGGGAGGACACCGCCGCGAAGAGGACCCCTACAAAGAAGAGGATCGCCATGATTTGGCCCCCGGGCATGTTCTGGAAGACGCTCACCAGAGTGATGAAGAGGAGGGGCGGTCCGGCGGCCGGGTCGATCTGGTACGCGAAGGCGGCGGGCATGATGATGAGGGCGGCCATGAGGGCCATGGCCGTGTCCAGGGTCACCGTGTTCAGAGCCGCGTTGGGAATGTCGAAGTCTCGTCTCAAATAGCTCCCGTACACCAACATTCCTGCTCCCGTGAGGGAAACCGAGAAGAAGGCCTGCCCCAGGGCCATGCCCCAGGTGAGGGGCCGCTGGAGGTACGACCAGTCGGGCACGAGGAGGTATCGGATCCCTTCCCCCGATCCTGGAAGGGTCAGCGATCGGATCAGCAGGATGACCAGCAGGCCGAGCAGAAGGGGCATCATGACCTTCGTGGCCCGTTCGATCCCTTTCGAGATGCCGAGGACCAGGATCGCTCCGGTCAGAATCACCCCCACGGCCTGCCAGACGATGCTGTCTCGGCTACCTGCGAACTGGTCGAAGTAGACATCCGCGGGGCCGGCGCCGAGGAGGTTCCCCGAAAGGGCGGAGACCAAATACCGGAGCACCCAACCGGATACGATCAAGTAGAAGATCAGAACGCCGAGGAGGACCAGGATCGGATAAGCTCCCAGCAGGCGCCCGAACCCGAAGCCCTTCTCCTCGAGGACCTTCTCGTAGGCCCCCATGGCACCCTTCTCCGCCCAACGGCCAAAGGCGAACTCCCCCATGAGGCCGGTGGTGCCCAGCACGTAGACGAAGACCAGGTAAGGGATCAGGAACGCGGCCCCGCCGAACTCCCCGAGCCTCCAGGGAAACATCCACAGGTTGCCGAGACCGACCGCGGAGCCGGCTGCGGCCAGGATGAAGCCCCACCGGGTGGTGAAAGTGTCCCTCGATTGTGATTGGGTCATGGGATCCGTCCGTTGGGGAAACCGGCGCGCCTGGGTTCGGTTGCCATCGGCTTCTGCCGGGCGTCCGAATGATGGCGGGTCCGCCCCTGGGTTTTCAAGGAGGTCGTGCCGGAGGAGGTCGGCCCGTCATTGACGAAGTGGGCCGGCTCCTCCATTCTCCAGGGCTCCGATTTCAAAACCCCTGACAGTGTCTGTTGCCATGCCTCGTGATTCCCGAGAACGCTCGGTCAAGGCTCTTTTAGCCCTGACTCTTCTGGCGGTCATAAGCTCCCCGGCCTCCGTCCTGTCTCAGTCCACCGCGGCCGGATCCGGGCCGGGAGTGGATCCGGCCTTCTTCCAGGAGCTGTCCTGGCGCCACCTGGGCCCCTTCCGGGGCGGTCGTTCCGTGGCTGCCGTGGGGGTGACCTCGGACCCCCTGACCTACTATCACGGAGGTGTGGGGAGTGGGGTCTGGAAGACGAATGACGGGGGCCAGACCTGGGAGAACATCTCCGGCGACAGCTTTGGGACGTCCTCGGTTGGGGCTATCGCGGTGTCCGAGTCGGACCCCAACGTCGTGTATGTGGGGATGGGTGAGCACGCCGTCAGGGGCGTGATGACATCCCACGGCGACGGAGTCTACCGCTCCACGGATGCCGGGAGAACCTGGAGCCACCTGGGCCTCGAGAACACCCGGCATATCTCTCGGATCCGGGTTCATCCATCGGACCCGGACATGGTTTACGTGGCGGCTCAGGGCGCGGCTTACGGCGCCAGCGAAGACAGGGGGATCTACCGGTCCCTCGATGGGGGCCAGAGCTGGACGAAGGTTCTTTATGCGGGCACTACGGCGTCTGCCGCCGAGTTGGCCATGGACCCCACAAACCCCCGGATTCTCTATGCGGCCTTCTGGGACCATGTCAGGTATCCGTGGTATGTGAGAAGCGGTGGCGAAGGGAGTGGAATCTGGAAATCCAAGGACGGCGGAGATACCTGGATTTCGATTCATGACGGGCTGCCGGAGCGGCTCGGGAAAACCGCCGTGGACGTATCGCCTACGGACCCTGAGCGGGTTTGGGCCATGGTGGAGGCGGACCCCGGTGGTGGCCTTTACCGGTCCGACGACTCCGGTGAATCCTGGAGGCTGGTGTCGGAGGACTGGGCCTTGCGGGCCCGGCCTTGGTATTACAACGAGGTTTTCGCCGACCCGCAGGACGAGAACACCGTCTACGTCCTGAGCGCGCCCATGATGAAGTCGGTGGACGGGGGTGAGACGTTCGTTCCGGTGCGGACCCCTCATGGGGACAACCACGACCTCTGGATCAACCCGACCGACAACCAGGTCATGATCAACGCCAACGACGGCGGCGCCAACGTTTCCTTCAATGGCGGGGAGAGCTGGTCCACCCAGCAGAACCAACCCACGGTGCAGTTCTATCGGGTGAACACCGATAACCGTTTCCCTTACTACGTCTATGGTGGTCAACAGGACAACTCCTCCGTGGCAATTGCCAGTTGGGCCGCGGGAGGAATCGACTGGAAAGACTGGTATCCGGTGGGTGGGTGCGAGAGCGCAATTCCCGGCTTCGACAGGGATGATCCGCGGTACGTGTACGCCGGCTGCTACATGGGGCTCATGAGTGAGTACGATCAGGAGACCGGCGCCTCCAGGAACACCCAGGCCTACCCGGTGATGCCGGCAGCGCTCCAGGCGAGTGAGATGAAATACCGGTTCAACTGGAGCGCACCCATCGTCGTGTCCCAGTTCGACCCGAACACGATCTACCACGCCGCGAACGTCCTTCTCCGGAGCCGTGACCGGGGTCGCACCTGGGAGGCCGTGAGTCCCGATCTGACGAGGGCGCAGAAGGAGAAGATGGGCTACGGTGGCGGCCCCATCACGAACGAGGGGGCCGGGGGAGAGATCTACGGGACTCTGGCCTACGTGGCCGAATCGCCCCTTCAGGAGGGACTCATCTGGACCGGGAGTGACGACGGGCTGGTCCATGTGACCCGGGACGGGGGCGCCACCTGGAACGACGTCACGCCCGAGGGCCTTCCCGAGGGACTCGTGAACGCGGTCGACCCTTCACCGCACGATCCCGGGAAGGCTTACATCGCCTTCAGCAGGTACAAGTTCGACGACTTCACGCCTTATGCATACAAGACCGAAGACTTCGGGCAGACCTGGGCGCCCATTGCAGGTGGCTTCGGCAGCGAGCACTGGGTCCGGGTGGTTCGGGAGGACCCGGTACGCCCTGGGCTGCTGTACGCCGGCACCGAGGCCGGCGTCTACGTCTCCTTCGATGACGGCGGAGAATGGCAGCGGCTCCAGCTGGACCTTCCCCTGACCCCCGTCACCGATCTCCAGATTCAAAAGGGGAGGAATGACCTGGTGGCGAGTACGTCAGGGTGGGGCTTTTGGGTCCTGGACGATCTTTCGGTTCTCCAGCAGCTGGATGCGGTGACCGGCCGGAGCACTCACCTCTTTCAGAATCGGCACGCCTACCGGGCCGCAGGCTTGGGTGGGCGGGGGGGCGAAGGGAGCACGGGAGAGAACCCCCCCAATGGGGCGATCATCGACCTCTACCTCGAGACCCTACCGGAGGGCGTCGTAGCCCTCACCATTCACGGGGATGGCGGCGAGGTGGTCCGCACCTACTCCACACAACCTGATGAAGACGGTGGGGAGGAAGCCCTGGCGGTGAGAGAGGGCATGAACCGAGTGGTCTGGAATCTCCGTCACCCGGATGTCTTCAGGGTTCCCGATCTCTACGCATTCGGATCCCTGCAGGGTCGTCGAGTCACACCAGGGGCCTACACGGCCCGTCTCAGGGTGGCTCCGCCGGATTCGCCCGAGCAGGTTGAAACGGAGGCCACAGCTACCATCACGGTTCTCAAGGATCCCCGCCTGGGAACCCCGCAGAGCGCATTTCAGGAACAAGAGCTGCTCCTCCGGGAGATCGTGGCGGAGACGGAGGCCCTTCACCGGGCAGTGGGGACGTTGGGGGAGGTGCGAGACCAGATCGAGTCGATATTGGATCGAGCGGCGAAGCTGGAGGGTACCGAAGAGGTCCGTGAGTTGGGAGCCGCTCTCGCAGACTCCCTGACCATGGTGGAGGACTCGCTGGTGCAGTGGAAGACCTATGACGGGCAGACCGTCCTCAATGCGCCCAGCCGGCTCAACTTCCAGTACATCTACCTGATGGGTGCGGTGGAGGGTTCGGATGAAGGCGTGAATGAGGGTGCCAGGGATGTGCTGAGGGATCTGAACGCCCGATGGCACCCCCTCCAGGCCCGGCTGGATCTGCTTCTGACCCAGGGTGTCGATAGTTTCAATCAGTCCGTTCTGCGTGGGGG
>JABDNZ010000220.1 GCA_013043565.1 Gemmatimonadota bacterium
ACCCGGCTGGGGGCCATCCATGATCTCAGGGTAGCAGCCCGAACGTCGGCATTCTCGTTCAAGAATTCGGATGAAAGCATTGGAACAGTTGCGGGGGTCCTGAATGTCCGGAACATCCTTCAATGCAGCGTCCAAAAGGACGACGACCGGGTTCGGATCAGGGCAGCTCTGGTGGACGCCGAGGAGGGCGGCTTTGAGCGGTGGAGCGCATCTTATGATTCTAACCTCGAGGACTTTATCGCCGTCCAGGAGGAGATCGCTCTGGCCATCGCTGGGGCCCTGGAGGCGGAACTGGCCGGAAGCGAGAGGATCCGACTGGCCTCCCGAGGAACAGAGAACCAGGAGGCCTACGACCTCTACCTGAGGGGCCTCAGCTATCAGTTGAGGCAACCGTGGTCCAATGAGAATCAAAACCGGGCCCTGGATTATTTCCAGGCGGCAGTGGAGGCCGATTCGACCTACGCCAAGGCCTGGGCCCTACTGGCAGCATCCTATGTGTCTTTAGGGAACCTCCACCTCATCCCCCCGGAAGAGGCATACTCCCAAGCCGAAGTGGCGGCCAATCGGGCAATGGCCCTGGACCTGGACCTGGCCTACGCCCACTGGGTGTCGGGCTGGGTCAAGTTCGCCCTTTACTACGACTGGAAGGGTGCGGAAGAGGACTTCCGGCGTACCATCGCTCTGGCTCCCAACGATTTCACGGGGTACCACAGCCTGACATTCGCCCTTTCGGTGTTTGGAAAGCTGGAGGAGGCAAAGGCCGCCGCAGAAGAGGCCATCTCCCTGGACCCACTCGCCCTGTGGCCAAGGATCGGGCTCACGGAGGTCAGGTTCAAGATGGGCGACTGGGATGGTATCATTGCCGACGCCGAGTCAGCCCTCGCCGTCGAACCGAACGATCACTTCTCCCTGCTCAACCTGGCAATGGCCAGGGCCCAGACGGGGGCCTTTCCGGAAGCGATATCTGCCGCTGCCCAGGCTGAGTCGCTGATGCCTGATGATCCACACGTCACCCTACTTGCCGCGGGTGCGTACGCAATGATTGGGGACGAGAGTGCTGCCCGGGATCGTCTCGAAAAAATGGAGGCCGCTGTGGCTGAAGGGGCAACCAACGTCTCTCCCGGGGACTTGGCTTTCGTCTACGCAACCCTTGGAGACGCCGATCAGACCATCGCCCTATTGAACCGGGCTGCCGATACCTACGACTCCTGGGCTTTCTCCCTCAACTACCCTTTCCTCCGTCCCTATTGGGGAGACCCGCGGTTCGTGGAGCTGATTGATCGGCTGGAGTTGCCCAGGGAGGCGTATCGGTAGGGCCCGGGGAACTTGGCAGGCCAACCCTGAATTCACTCTCCGTCCGCAGCACAACCACCGGATCGGGTTTCTCCAGTAGCAAGTCTGCTTGACGAACCTGATTCCATCCAATTAGTCCATATTGACTATTCAGATGTGGACCAATACCTTCTTGGACTTATTTCATCCGGGAGGTCAGATGGAACACAGTGGGATGAATGTGCGAAATGGCCCCAGAACCGGGCCTGCCCGGGAAAGGGAGCTCCTCCTTCTGGGACTCCTGCGGAAAAGGGAGATGCACGGGTACCAACTCTCCGAGTTTATGGAGAACCACCTGGGCCTCTTCTTCGACATCAAAAAAGCCACGGCCTATAACCTTCTCGGGAAAATGGAGAAGAAGGGTTGGGTCACATCGAGGAAAGAGCAGGAGGGGAAGCGCCCACCCCGGAAGGTGTTCGCCATCACTCCCGAGGGAGAAGCCCTGTTCCAGGAACTCCTTCGGGGTGCTCTACCTGAATACCGGAGACCTGCCTTCCCTGGAAACGTCCCCATGCTGTTTATGGACGCCCTCCCTCCCGAGGAACTCCACGAACTTCTGGACCTGCGACGGGAGGCCATTCGGGAGAGAATGGTGGCACTGGAAACCCACCTCGATCACATAGCCCACCCCCTCTTCGATCACCAGCTTCTGGTTCTCAGTGCAGAACAAAAATGGGTTGAAGATCTCCTGAAAGGGTTGGGGGAATAATGAAGAAAGCCGCCCAAATCCTCATCCCCGTCTCCGTCGTGCTCCTGGCCCTCTGGGTTTGGCCGGGATTCCTCGTATCCACTCCTGAGCCCGGCCAAGAGGGCGCCTCGTATCGCACTGCCACCGTCAGCCGGCGAGACATCCTATCGAGTGTTCTGGCTACGGGCGTCATCCGACCCATGGTTGGAGCGGAGGTACAAGTGGGATCGCGGGTTTCAGGGATCCTCCAGACCTTGAACGTGAGCATCGGCGACCAGGTGGAAGCCGATGAGGTGCTGGCCAAGTTGGACCCCACCGAGTTTCAGGCCCGCTTGGACCAGGCCCTTGCTTTCCAGGAGAACGCCGAAGTGGAGGCTCGATTCGCCGGAATCGACCTGGAGAGGGCCCGGGAGCTCCAGCTCCAAAGGGTTATTTCTCAGGCGGAGTTGGATGGGGTGGAGAGGCGCCAGCAGGTGGCTGCGGCCAACCTGAGGCAGGCCCGGGCCAGCGTTCGCTCGGCTCGGATCCAGTTGGACTATACGGTGATCCGGGCCCCCGTGTCGGGTGTGGTCGCCTCCGTATCCACCCAGGTAGGTGAGACGGTAGCCGCATCCTTCGCCAGCCCGACCTTCGTCACCATCATCGACCTGGAACGCCTGGAGATCTGGGCCTATGTGGACGAGACGGATATCGGACGGGTGGAGGTGGGCCAGGAGGCACGGTTTACCGTGGACACCTATCCGGACACGGATTTCCGAGGCACGGTTACGGCCATTCAGCCGAAGGCCGAGATCGTGGACAACGTGGTCAACTACGTGACGCTCATCGAGATCGGTCCCTCGGAGGGAAAAACCCTGAGGCCGGAGATGACCACCACCGTGAACATTCTTCTGGATGGACGGGAGGACGTTCTTACCCTCCCCAACGGGGCGGTTCGCAGGGACTCGGAAGGCATCTTCGCCTTCATCCCGGGCTCCTCCGGACCGGAGCGGAGAGCGATTCGGACCGGTTATCGGGGAAGCGATTACACCGAAGTCCTGGAAGGTCTGGCGGAGGGGGAAGAAGTCCTGGTCGGATCCGTCCCGAACGGATCCTGACAATCAAAGAAAGAGAGCGGGGGAAATGATCGAGCTGAGACAGGTAAACAAAACCTACCGGAAAGACGCCGATGAAGTTCGGGCTCTTTCCGATGTGTCTCTGGAGGTGAAGGCCGGGGAGTTTGTGGCCGTGGTCGGCCCGTCAGGCTCGGGGAAGTCCACCCTCATGAACCTGGTGGGTCTCCTGGACCGACCCGATTCGGGGGCGTACCACCTGGAGGAGGGCAACGTCGAAGAAAACAGCCCCGACGAACTCGCCCGTCTCCGGAACGAGAAGATCGGATTCGTTTTCCAAACCTTCCACCTCCTGCCGAAGACCACGGCCCTGGAAAACGTGGAGCTCCCCCTCATCTACTCGTCCCGTTCCGACATTTCGGGCCTGGGTGCGAAGGCTCTGGAAATAGTCGGGCTGAAGGATCGGGCCAAGCACCTGCCAAGCGAGTTGAGCGGCGGCCAGCAACAGAGAGTGGCCATTGCCCGGGCACTGGTGAACGATCCCGAGTTGATTCTGGCCGATGAGCCCACTGGGAACCTGGACTCGAAGGCGGGGATGGAAATCCTGGCCATCTTCCAGGAACTGAACCGGCTTGGAAAAACAGTCCTCCTCATCACCCATGATGCCTCCATCGCCAAAATGGCAAAAAGGGTGGTGGAGATCGTGGACGGGAAGATCGTCTCGGATACACCGGTGGAAGATCCCAAGGATGCAGCAACGGAGCTCGAGGCACTTCAGGAGAACGGAGGCCCGGCATGAAGACTCAACGAATCATCCGGTACGGCCTTCGGGACCTGGGGCGCCATCGTCTCAGAACCTTTTTCATGATGTTGGGAACGTTCGTTGGCGTCCTGGCTCTGACGCTCGTGGTGGCCATCGGACAGGGGACCAGGGACTCGGTTATGGGGAACATCGAGCGGATGTTCGCCGGAAACAGCATCCTTCTTTCCGCCGGTGGCGGGGGCATGATGGGTGGGCCCAGAGCGGAGGGCCCAACCACTACCCTGGTCATGGAAGACCTTGATGCTATCCTGTCTACCGTTCCCGGGGTCACCGTCTACGACCCCATGGTCATGGCCATGGAACGGGAAGTGGTCTACCAGGGGAACAGCAGCAGCGTCAGGGTCATCGGCCACTCCGAGAACCACGAGGAAGTCTGGGATCGGGGTGTCAGCCGAGGGGCTTTCTTTGGGAGCGCCGAGGTCCGGAGTTCGGCCCGTGTGGCACTTGTGGGTGAGACTTTGGTCAGGGAGGTATTCGAGGGAGCCGATCCTATCGGGTTCCAACTACGGGTGGGCACGGTGCCCTTCGAGGTCATTGGAGTCTTGGACTCCATGGGGATAGACCCACATGGGTGGGACCGGGACAACGAGGTCATAATCCCCGTGACCACCATGATGCGCCGGGTCATGAATATCGACTACGTCCAGTCGGCGAAGATGCTGGTTTCCGATGCCGGTGAGCTGGACGGGGCGGTCACCGCCATCGAGGACCTTCTCAAGGAGCGCCACGCCCTGACCGACGGTGAGCCCAACGATTTCTCCATGATCACACCGACCCAGGTCCAGGAGATGGTGGGCTCCATGAATCGGGTCTTCACGCTCTTCCTTCCGTTGCTTGCCGGGGTATCCCTCCTCATCGGCGGCATCGTAGTGGCCAATCTCATGCTCATGGGCGTGAACGAACGTAGGAGCGAGATCGGGCTCCGGAAGGCCGTTGGCGCCAGCGCCGGGGACATCCGGACCCAGTTCTTCCTGGAGTCGGCCCTCGTAACACTGGTGGGGGGAGTGTTGGCCCTCATTGTGGGTGCCGCCGTTCTCTGGTTTATCTCCATGGGGATGGAGATACCCAGCGTAATGCCATGGCAGGCCGCCCTTCTGGGGTTGGGCGCTGCAGTGACCGTGGGGATCGCAGCAGGGGTACTCCCGGCCCGAAGGGCCTCGGAACTGGATCCTGTCACCACCCTCAGGGAATGATGCAGAAGCTGGCAGTCCGGTGGTGAGGCGAAGTCAATGAGGCTGGGAAGAAACCTCCTCCTCTCGGCCAAGGCCCTCCTACGGCATCGCATCCGCACCGCCCTGGCCCTGTCCGGCACGGCCGTAGGGGTCGGGGCGGTGATGGTGATCACCTCCATTGGGGAAGGCGCCGAGGCGGAGGTGATTTCGGAAATCGAGGCCCTGGGCCAGAACCTTCTCGTGATCAGCGCCGGTGACGCCCCTCGGGTTCCCTGGCGAGGCCGGACGGAACCCAAGGTCACGACGCTGACGTTGGACGATGCCGCGGCCCTCTCGGCGGGGGCTCCCGAAATTGCCCGACTGGCTCCTGCCCAGGATCGTGGTCGAAGGGTGAAGTTCGGCCAGATCTCGACCATGACCAAGATCCTCGGTACCACACCGGAGTTCGAAGAAGTCCGGGACTTCAGGACCACCCAGGGACGCTACTTCACCCGGGAGGAGGATCTCCAGTCGGCCCGGGTAGCCATCCTGGGATCCCGGGTAAGAGAGCTGCTTTTCCCTAACGACGATCCACTTGGGAAGACGATCCGGATAGGGAGAGTCCCCTTTCAGGTCATCGGTGTTCTGGAGAGCAAAGGGGCCACCGTGGACGGCCTCTCGGAAGAAGACAACCAGGTGGTCATCCCTCTCCAGACCGGCCTCAGGCGCGTGTTCAATCTGGACTACCTGAAGATGATCTATGTCCAGGCACAGGATGGGAGTCGGCTCGAAGAGGCGGAAGCTCAAATCACCGAAGTGCTCCGGGTCAGGCACCGGATGTCTGAACTGGAGCAGCCCAACGACTTTGCCATACAGAACCAACGAGTGATCCTTCGGGCCCGGTTGGAAACGGTGAGTTCCTTCAACCGGATGAGCCTGGGACTGGGGATCGTGGCCCTCTTGGTGGGCGGAATCGGAATCCTCTCGGTCATGCTCCTCTCGGTGAGGGAGCGCCGGAACGAGGTGGGGTTGCGGGTGGCCGTGGGAGCACGGCGCCGAGACATCCTGGTCCAATTCCTGGTGGAGTCGCTCTTCCTGGGGATCATGGGCGGCCTAGCCGGTGTGGTTATAGGGTTGGCCGTGGCCTGGGGGGTCGGCCGGAGCACGGAATGGAGCACCGTCATCAACGGGACGGCGATTCTCGTTGGACTGACGGCCGCCCTCGGTGTGGGCGCGATCTTCGGGGTCTTCCCGGCTCAACGAGCCGCGGGCATGGACCCCATCGACGCCCTGAGGGCGGAGTGATCCCAGGGCGGGATCGAGAAAGGCCGGCCGCGGAGGGGGGCGGGTTTGCTTCCCGGACGCTAGCGCTTCGGAATCACCAGGGTGTGAACGACCTCTCCGTCCAGGC
>JABDNZ010000221.1 GCA_013043565.1 Gemmatimonadota bacterium
CCAGAGCTCAGGCAGATTCGGTCTCTTACCCTGCATGAGAATGCCCACCCGGTAGATCCTCCCCGCTACCCAGGCCACGCCCAGCACTCCGAGATAGAGTAGGGCCACCGATACCCCGATCTGCCAGAGGGGGACCGTTCCTGCTCCCACTCGTGCATACAGGAGGACGGGAGTGAAGAAGGGGAACATGGACGCGATCACGGCCCAGGTGGCGTTGGGGGTCTCCATCACGGGCATGAGGAGGATGATCGAGGGGACCAGAAGGAAGATCACGGGGAACTGAGCCTGTTGAGCCTCCTCCTCCGAGGAGCACATGGCCCCAACCGCGGCGTAAAGAGCCGCGTAGAGGAAGTACCCTCCCAGGAACAGGACCACGAAGAGCACCATGAGGCCTAGACCGGGCAGGCCCTGAGCCACGACTTCGGGATCCACCAGATCGGGGCGGGCCGCCACAAGGGCCGGGATCCCCAGGGTGAAGGCCACCGTGCCACAGAGGATCCAGACGGCCAACTGGGTCAAGCCCACGGAACCGACCCCGATGATCTTGCCCAGCATCAACTCCCAGGGTCGAACCGACGAGATGAGGATCTCGACAATTCTACCGGTCTTTTCCTCCAGGGCCGCCCGCATGACGGCGGCCGCATACATGATCACCACCATGTACAGGAGGATAGCTGCGGCGAAGACCCCTACGAATTCAGGCTCATCCTCCGTCGTGCCGTCCGAGGCCTCCTCCAGAAGGTTCAGCTCCATGGAGCCCCCGGCAAAGAACGCGTCCAGATCGATGTCGGAGCCGGTCTGCAATAGCCGCTCTTCGATGGCGGATTGAACCACCACCCCCCGGATCGTCATACCCCTGATTCCACCGGGTCCCTGGGTTCCGAAATAACTGACGTGTCCTCTCGAGAGTGCTTCGTCGTCGAGAACCAGATAGGACCCCAGATCACCGCTCAGGGCCAGGGCTCGAAGAGAATCCAAAGCCCCGGCCGGAGCCACAGACACCTTGAACCCGGCCTCCTCCAGCATGGGCTGTACCCGATCGGCCAACCGTCCGGTCTGATCTACCAGAGCCATGGTCCGCCGGGTTTCGTTCCTGCTGGTTTCGTAGAGGATGGGGACCACGGTGAGCCCGATGAAGAAGAGGGGCGCGGCGAAGGTGGAGACGAGGAACCACCTACTCTTCACCCGCTGCAGATACTCCCGCCGGATGACTGCGAACAGGATGTTCATCGATAGCTCCCTTCCCGTCCGGCCCCCGCTGCCCCGACAGAAGGGCCTTCCTCTTCAAGATCTCCAGCGTGCCGGACGAAGATCTCATGCAGCCGGGGTTCCACCAGATCGAACCTGTCGATGCGTACTCCGGCGCTGACGCCTCGCTTCAGGATCTCTTGATGGTCGGCGCCCTCTCTCAATGTGAGCTCCACTCCGGATTCCACCTCCCTTACCTCCGCCACCTCCGGACCCCGGAGCCAGGCGCTGTCCCCCTGGAATTCCACCGCCACGAGCCCCTTCCGCTCCCGTCTCTTCAACTCCTTCAGACCGAGTCCAGGACCTTTCGGGCCTTGGAAATCATGCAGACCCGCTCGCAAAGCCGCTCGGCGTGATCCATTAGGTGCGTAGAAAAAAGGATGGTGGTCCCTCTGGCCTGGTATTCCCGAACGATCCCCTCCAGCGCCTCCTGATTGATGGGATCCAGCCCTGAGAAGGGTTCGTCCAGAATCAGGATCTCAGGATCGTGGAGAACGGTACCTATGAACTGGACCTTTTGCTGCATCCCTTTCGACAGATCCTGGGTTTTTTTGTCGGCCCAATCCGTGAGATCCAGACGGTCCAGCCAGGCCATGGCCCGGTTCAGGGACTCGCCTCGGCTCAGGCCACGGATCTCTCCCAGGAACACAAGAAGGTCCTTCACCTTCATCTTCCGATAAACCCCACGCTCCTCGGGCAGGTACCCCACCCTTGCGTTCTTCTCGATCCCTGGCGCCCCCCCGAAAAGCTCCACCTCCCCCACGTCCGGGAGGAGAATCCCCATCATGATCCGGATGGTGGTGGTCTTCCCGGATCCGTTGGGGCCGAGGAGCCCGTAGACACTCCCTTTGGGAATCTCCAGGTCCAGGGAATCCACCGCGGTGTGTTCACCGAACCGTTTCGTGACTCCGCTGAGCCTGATGGGTACGCCATTCGAACCCGAGCTTGGCATCTGGGCTCC
>JABDNZ010000222.1 GCA_013043565.1 Gemmatimonadota bacterium
GGAGCCATCCTCTGAACTCGCCGAGGGTAAGGGACCCTCCGTTGTATTGGACCAGATTCCTTCCCAGGGCCCTGGAGGTCAGGGCCATGCTCGGGTCCGTCGCAAGCTGCTTCACGGGCTCGAAACCAGCGGTGTCCACTTCGATCCCGGCAGCCTCGATAAGGTTCGCCACATAAGCGGACTCGGCTTCCATGACGATCCGGTTCTGGACCTGAGTCCTGAACTGGTCTCCCATCTCGTCAAAATCGGGAAGGACCCTTTCGTCCACCCGGATCAGGTGCAACCCCAAGGTCGTTTCGACGACCTCGCTGACCTCTCCCTCTCCGAGGGCAAAGGCCGCATTTTCGAATTGCGGGAACATCTCGTTCCTGCCGAAAGATCCCAAGTCCCCTCCGTTCGCCGCAGTCTGGGTGTCCTGGCTGTATTCCCGGGCGATGGCTTCGAAGCTCTCCCCCCCTACGATCCTGGATCGGAGGGTGTTGGCCAGCCCTCGCACACTATCCACCTGGGCGGGAGTAGCGGCCTGAGGGAATTGAAGTAGGATGTGCCGGGCTCGAAGCGAACCCCCGGGGAGTTCGGCTTCGAATCGGGCCCGGAGGTCCTCCTCGGAAATCGCCGTATCCACTTCTATCACCTGGTCCCTAAGACCCGAGACCATCTCGCCTTCGATTTGCCTGTCAACCAGAGAGCTCACGTCGATATTGGTGAGCGTGGTGTCTTCGGAAGCAGCCTTTGCCAGCAGAAAATACTGGATCCAGAGGTCGGCCAGCGCCTCGACCACCTCCGGTTGACTCGGCAATTGAGTCTGGGGAGCCAGAATCTCAGCAGCAGTTTCGGCGGTGAGCTCGAACCCGGCCGCCTGGGCCACCACGTGGTCCCCGGACGGGGCATCAGAGCCCCCGCAGCTGGCCAATCCGAGGGTGATTACCGGAATCAGTGCCCTCCACTCTTTCATCAAATCTCTTCTCCTTGGGCGTCTCGCCCTCAGGGGTCCTTCATATGTATTGGATCCGGGGTCAGATCGGATCGTTGGCCCGGGTCGGCGGTGGCATTCAGCTTGGCTCAGCCATCGCGCTGAGCTTTGCTCAGCCATCGCGCTGAGCTTTGCTCAGCACCAAGAACGCTTCCTTGAGGGTACCAACCAGGGGTTGGCCTCCCTCCCGTCTCAGAACCAATGAAAGGGGGTCCAGTCGTTTTACCTCTACGTTCACCTGCCGATCTTGAAAGGGCGCGTCCAGTTGGGTCAATGGAGGAACCACCCCGGCGAAGAAGCTGACCCGTCCCTCTCGACCCCTCAAAATGACCCTTTCCACACCCAACCCCTTCGCCAGGAGACGAAGGCTGGCTCCATCCAATAGGGCTTCGGCTTCGGCGGGTACCGGTCCGAACCGGTCCACCAATTCCCTCCGGAGCTCCTCCACCTCCCCAGGCGTGTCCATCTTGGAGAGTCTCCGGTAGAGATGAAGCTTCTGGCCGGAGTCCGAAATGTAGGAGTCCGGGAGAAAAGCGGAAGCCGAGAGGGTGATATCCGGTTCGGGATAGGTGACCTCTTCGGGGCCTTTCCGGAGGCGATCTATGGTTTTTTGAAGCAGCCGAAGATAGGTGTCCAACCCCACTGCGTGGGCGAACCCCGATTGGTCT
Organism: Gemmatimonadota bacterium; assembly: GCA_013043565.1. Taxonomy (GTDB): domain Bacteria; phylum Gemmatimonadota; class Gemmatimonadetes; order Longimicrobiales; family Gaopeijiaceae; genus JABDNZ01. The sequence goes on from JABDNZ010000222.1 coordinate 1,642, forward strand.
GCACCGAGAAGATTCCCGGATCCCCTGAGTTCCAGATCCCGGATGGCCACGGAATAGCCGCTTCCGAGGTCCGTGTAATGCTCGAGTACTCGAAGGCGCTTCTCCGCTTCTTCCGAAACCGTCTCCGGAACCACGAGATAGCAGTACGCTCTCCGGTCCGACCGACCGACCCGGCCCCTGATCTGGTAGAGTTGGGCCAGGCCGAACCGGTCCGCACCGTCCACGATGAGCGTGTTTGCGTTGGGAACATCCAGGCCGTTTTCGATGATGGAGGTGCAGACCAGGATGTCCAGGGCCCCATTTACGAAGTCCCGCATGACGCCATCCAGCTCCCGAGGTGGCATCTGCCCGTGAGCCACGCCCACCGAAGCTTCGGGCTCCAATCTCCGAATCCTCCCAGCCATGGTGTGGATGGTCTCCACTCGGTTGTGGACGAGGAACACCTGGCCTCCTCGGTCCAGTTCTCTGTGAACGGCCTCGCCCAGAATCTGATCGGACCAGGTTAGGACATGGGTGATGATGGGCATTCGGTCTCTGGGAGGAGTCTGCATGAGAGACAGGTCCCGGACACCTGTGAGAGAGAGGTGTAGGGTCCGGGGAATGGGTGTCGCGGTCAGGGTCAGGACGTCGACCGAAGCCCGCAGGCTCTTCAGTCTTTCCTTGTGTCGGACCCCGAACCTCTGTTCTTCATCTACGACCAAAAGTCCAAGGCTTTTGAATACCACGTCTTTCGAGAGTAGGCGGTGGGTCCCGATGACGATATCCGTGCCCCCTCGGGCAAGGGAAAGGAGGAGTTCCTTTTGCTGCTTGGGCGTGCGGAAACGGCTCAGAGCCCCGACCCGCACCGGGTAATCCGCCAGCCTCTCCTCGAAGGTCCGCCTGTGCTGCTCCACCAGGATCGTGGTTGGCGCCAGAACCGCCACTTGCTTCCCGTCCTGCACTGCCTTGAAGGCGGCCCGGACCGCCACTTCGGTCTTCCCGTATCCCACGTCCCCACAGACCAATCGATCCATGGGGCGTTCCACCTGCATGTCGCCCTTGACCTCCAAGGTCACCTTTCTCTGGTCAGGGGTGTCCTCGAAGAGGAAGGAGGACTCCATCTCCCGTTGCCAGCGGGTATCCGGTGAGAATGCAAAGCCCCGAGCCGTCTCCCTCCTGGCGTAGAGCTCAAGGAGTTCACCCGTCATGGCCTCGATGGCCTTCTCCGTCTTTTTCTTGAGCCTCTTCCACTTTCGTCCGCCGATGCGGTGGATTTGGGGATGAGGTGCATCCTCCGACTCCCCAACCCACCGCTCGATGAGATCGACCCGATAAACCGGAACGCGTAGAATCTCCCCGCCAGCATACTCGATGGCCACGGATTCGATGGATTCTCCGGCGATCTCCAGGTGCTCGAGTCCCCGGAAAACTCCGATCCCGTGGTCCATGTGGACCACATATTCCCCCGGGGTGAGCTGCGCCAGGCTCTCCAGCGCGGCGGCGCCCCGAAACTGCCTGCCTCGCCGAATTCTTCTCGACCGCCGGAAGACCTCGTGATCCGTAAGGACCCTGAGGTCGCCGTCCGTCCCCTCGAGGACAAAACCTCCCGCCAGCGCCCCGATCCCGAGGCGGGTCCCCCGGGGAACCTTCTTCTCACCCAGAATCTCTTCCAGCCGCTGGACCTGTCCGTCGTTGTCACAAAGGATCAGGGTTTCGTGGCCCTCAGCCAGCCCCTCCACCAGGAAGCTCTTGAGTCGGTCCATATCCCGATCTATGGCCGGCGGGGGCTCGAGGGGGAGGTCGAGTTCTCCGGTCGTCCCCGCCGAGAGTCGGACCCGGGGGAATGCGGACAGGGCGGAGACGGTTTCCGCCGGAGGGAGAAAGAGGCGATCCACCGGCTCGGGGTGCTGCCCATGCTCCAGGAGCTCGTTTCGTATGTCCTTCGCGTGGGCCCAGGTCCGTTCCAGGTCTCTCTGCCAATCTTCCGACATCCAGTGAAAGAAGAGGGCGTCCGAGGGCAGGAGCTCCAGGAGGGACCGGTTGACCGTTTCGCGGTCCTCTCCATGGTGGAAATCCACCGGGAGAATGTTCGTCGACTCCAGGGGACGAACGGAACGTTGATCCAGGATGTCGAAGGCCCGGATCGACGTAATCTCATCCCCCCAGAACTCCACTCGGAAAGGGTCCGGTGATCCGAAGGAGAAGACGTCCAGCAGGCCCCCTCGGATCGCGAATTGTCCGACTGCCTCCACCAGCGGGACCTCCTCGAAACCACGGGTGCGGAGGTCCTGGATCAGGTCGGTGAAGCCTCTCTCTTCCCCCACCTCGAGGGAAACGCGGAGTTCGGCCAAAGAGGACGGCACGGGCCCTCTCTCCTGGAGGGCCCTCGCAGTCGTCACCAACAGCCGGGTCCGACCGCCGAAGAGGGCTTCGAGAGCCTCGACCCGAAGGCCTCCCACCTCCAGATGGGGTTCGGTGGCCTCGTACGGAAGGGACTCCCGCTGAGGGTAGAGGAAGGAGGTCCCTTTCCCCAACAGAGCTTCCAGGTCCGCCGCCACCGATGTCGCTTCGATGGGGGAGGACGTCAGGCCCACCAGGACCCGGTTCTCCGAGGCTTCATGCACGGCAGCTACGGCGGCGGAGCCACCGGAACCCAAACAGCCCCCTACGGTGAGGGTTTCCCCCGGTTTTGGGAGGGTCCCCAGCAGCTCCTTGATCGTCCGTGACGAAAGGAACGCTTGAATGATGGGATTGGCTTTGCGGATCACTCGGAAACCCGGCTCGACGGTGGCCACTTCACTTCTTTGCGGACGGATGCGAAGAGAAAAGATAGCCTCTCCGGGCTGGAATGGGGGATTTTGCCGGGCCCTTGGGAGGCTGTCCACGAGAGGGCCCTCCGGTGTCCCCCTGGGAGGACGCATGGTCCTTCGCCTGTGCGGCTTTTTGTTGTTTTCCAGGGGTTTCCGGGCTGTACCGAATGGCACGAGACCTGCACCTTACCGTTGTGGCAAAGAAGTGCAAGGCAAGGAGGATCCCATGCGGTTTCGGCAGATGGCAGTTCTTTTTTCGACTCTGGCCCTGGTCTGGTCGGGCCCGAGTCCGAATGTCGCCGCTGGCCAGAACTACGACGCCGAGGGTTATCAGGAGTATCCGCTGGAGGCGAGAGTCTGGCTGGATCGAGGAGCCGAGCCGGTCCTCCAGAGGGGCGAGCGCGCCCGGATCTATTACCGGGTATCCGAAAGTGCGTTCGTTTCCATCTTTCACATCGATACAAACGGCACCGCCCGGATGATCTTCCCCTCTTCTCCTCAGGAGAACCATCATGCGAGAGGCGGGAGGGACTACCGGGTTCTGTTCCCAGGGTCCACCTACTGGTACGTGAACGATGACCCCGGAGTCGGCTATTTCTTCATCGTGGCCTCGCCGGAGCCGTTCGATTTCAGAGACCTCGGTTATTCCCATTATGCCGGCGGTTGGGATCTGAGCCGGGTTGGCCGGCAGGTATACGGGGACCCTTACCTGGCCATGGACGACTATGTCGCTTCCCTGGTCCCGGACTGGGAGTATGTGGCCTACGGGCTGGACTTCACCTCCTACCACGTAGAACGGCACCATGAGTACCCGAGGTTCCTCTGCTATGACTGTCACGGATTCCAGCCTTACTACAGCTGGAACCCGTACGCCTATTCCTGTAGCAGTTTTCGGGTCGTGATCTACAGCGACCCGTATTACTACCCGAGCACGCGTTATCGTGGCACTCGGGTCGTCTACGTCCAACCCCGCCGCGGCGTGCCCCGGTTCGGGTTCAAGGAGAGGGCCATCGGCGACCCGGGCACGCCGAACGTGATCGTTCGGAATACCCCGCCGGTAACCCAACCCGGGGTGGAAGGGACACAAAATCGGCGTGCCGTGCCCAGGACGGGAGCCCCTTCGGCCTTCACTCCCGGGAGCAGGTCGGGGAACTCCTCGGGCGTCACCAATCAGCGGCGTCCAGGTGTCGAGGCCGGGTCAAGCCGGCGCACTGGGTCGACGGGGTCCCAACCGGGGACCAGTCGCTCCACGGTGACCCGGGGTGGCACCTCCACCGGGAGTAGGCCTACCGCCAGGAGCGGGGGGAGCTCGACCAGGTCCAGTCCCACCGTGACCCGGGGTGGCACCTCCACCGGGAGTAGGCCTACCGCCAGGAGCGGAGGCAGCTCGACCAGATCCAGCCCCACCGTGAGGAGCCGGGGGACGCCCAGTCGGAGCGCGCCGACCGCGAGGAGCGGCGGCAGCTCAGCACGAAGCAGCGCCAAGCCTCGAAGCGGAGGCTCCTCGGGAGCCGCCGCCAGGCCCAGGACTTCAAAGCCGCCCCCTCGGCCCAAGGTCAAGGTGAGGAGACCCGGCGGGGGTGGAATGATCTAAGCCCATGGAATCTTGATTGGCCCTCGGTTTTCCGGGGGCTGAGGGTCGGACAAGGAAGCCGAACGTCCGGAGGC
>JABDNZ010000223.1 GCA_013043565.1 Gemmatimonadota bacterium
TACGGGACCACAGTGCAGGATCGCAACACACTGGACCTGGCGTTGAAAATCCGAGATGCAGTGAAGGCCCGGACCGGCCAGTACCCCTTCATCATCCTTTCCCGGCTTCACCGGACCAAGCTGGATCCAAATAGGGAGATCGTGGAGGCGGCCCAGGGGGATCCGGAGGCCGAACGAGCCTGGTGGGAGTTCCAGACCTTCATCGACGAAGCCGAGGCGTTGGTCACGGAGGAATACGGAGAGGGGTTGTACATCGACCTCCACGGCCACGGACACCCCATCGACCGCCTGGAGTTGGGATACATGCTCTCCGCCTCTGATCTGGCCAACACGGATCAAGGGCTCTCCGGAGCCACTTACGTAAACAAGAGCAGCTTTCGAGCATTGGCGCAGAAACCCGGCGTCGCGTTTTCCGATCTTATCCGGGGGCCATCCAGCCTCGGAAGCCTTTTCGAGGCGCAGGGCGTCCCGGCGGTCCCCAGTCAGAACCAGCCAAATCCCGGAAACGACCCGTTCTTTTCGGGGGGATATAACACGGGCAGACATGGCTCGAGGGACGGTGGGACCGTCAGCGGCGTACAGATCGAATGCAACTATCCGGGAATCCGCGATACCGCCGCCAACCGGCAAGCCTTCGCCGAAGCCCTGGCGGAGGTTCTGGAGGCCTTTTTCCCGGTCTACTTCGACATGGAGCTTACCGCTGCGGGGCAGGCCCCAAACCAACTTCGGATCCGCTGAGACCCGGTCATAAGAAACTCCTTTCGAGATCGGGGAGAAAACCCGATCTTGAGAGCAGATTCCTATCAGCTTATGGGCAATAACCGTCCTCCCTCGGAGGGCGGTGCAGATATTTGGCGGGAACCGGGGCCCCTCCCCTCCCCGCCTCCGCGAGAAAGGAGGCCGCCATGGCCTGCGCCAAGCTGCAGGAGTATCTGGAGGAACGCCGCGTCCGATACGTCTCGATCAAACATTCCCCCGCTTTCACCGCTCAGGAGTTGGCAGCAGCAGCCCACATTCCAGGGAAGGAAGTGGCCAAGACCGTGGTCGTAAAGCTGGACGGAGAAATGGCCATGGTCGTGCTTCCAGCCCCCGAAATGGTCCGGATGAACCATCTCCGTGAGGAAACAGGAGCCGACACGGTGGAGCTCGCTTCCGAAGACGAGTTCAAAGGACGTTTCCCCGACTGCGAGGTAGGGGCCATGCCGCCCTTTGGAAACCTCTACGACATGCGGACCCTGGTGGAGGAATCCCTCACCGAGGACGAAGAGATCGCCTTCAACGCCGGGACCCACACCGAGCTCATCCGGATGTCCTATCGGGATTTCGCCGAGATGGTGCAGCCGGAGGTTCTGAGGAGCTGAAAAAGAAAAGGGCCCTGGTCTACTGCCAGGGCCCTCTCAGGAGCTTCTTCAGGAAGGTCTGCCTTATCCCTCTCGTTTGGTTTCCAGCGTCTTCCTTCCTGCTTGCCTACGCCTTCTTCTTACGCCGCCGATACTCCACGCCGAACAGCCCCAGGAGACCCGTGCCGAGCAGGATCACCGTGGAGGGCTCGGGGACGACCGATCCAGCCGAGTAGAGAGTGGCGTGGGAAAGCGCGTTCAGATTTCCAGCGGGGTTCGGTATCGACACGCCGGCCATGTTGAACGGGACCGAACTCACCGCACCTCCGCCCGTATTTGCGTAGTAGAAGAAGCTGAAACGTTGCGACCCTTTGAGCGCAATCGCGAAGGGCCCAACCATAGGACTGAACATCAGGGTTCCCTGAACCGCGCCCGGGACCTGGGAGAAATAGGCGCCGGTTCCACCAACGTTCACGGTCTCCAAGGCGGTCCAGGTTCCTGGATCAAACGTATTCAACTCCCCGAGAATCGCGCTCAAATGTTGCGTGTTGTTCCCGGCGTACGATCCCCAGCACCAGTCGAAATTCATCGACATGCCTGGGTAGGTCAGGCCCAAGAAACAACTGGGGTCCCCGGCTGACGGTAGCGGAAGGTCGGGCTGGGCATTCACCGTCGCCGGCACCAAAGCCAGCGCCGCCGACAGCATGAGAACTTTCGAGAGGGAAAGGCGCATCGTTCTGAACTCCGGAAAAAGTTTAGATGTAGTATAAGACTCAAACACAAACGGCAATTTTTATACCGGATGGAAAACTTTTCCTACTCCATCCCGAGAGAATCCCGTCAAAACCTCAGAAAAACTAGTGTTTGCAGGCCAATTCCGCTACCCAGGTTCCTGCGTGAAAAGTGTAGCAGCGGACCCACAGCGTGGCGGCGTCAACGCAACAGCAGCGGAAAACCAGACTCCGCCGACCATACTCTTTGATCCTGAAGTGTTCGCGAATATTCCCTAATCAGGCCAAGAAAGTCAACGGTTTCCTCCCGCTCGGGCACTGGCGGACACCCCGGCGGCCGCCATTGCCATGGTGATGAGCGGCCTTCTCCTTCACCTCAGTACTGGTAGTGTTTGATGGTCTCACCTTTTTGACCGATCTCGGAGAGGGACGTGATCCCAAGCTCCAGGTGCACGTCCGCCCACTCTCGAGTCACTTGCCGATCGCTCTCCTCGGTCTTCACCCCCTCCGGCGTCATGGGGAGATCTGATACCAGGAGAAGGGCTCCTCGGGCAATTTGGTTCCTGTGGCCCGCCACGAAGATGGTGGCTGTCTCCATGTCGATGGCGATGGCCGTCATTTTCCGGAGCTGATCTCTGAACTCGTCGTCGTGCTCCCAGAGCCGGCGGTTGGTCGTATAGACGACGCCGGTCCGGTACTCGACGCCCCTTTCGACGAGTTTTTCGGATACAAACTTGTGTAGCTTGAAGGACGGAAGGGCGGGGACCATGGGGTGAAGGTAGTCGTCCGATGTCCCCTCCCCTCTGATCGCGGCGATGGGAAGGATGAACTGGCCAATCTCGGTCGACCGCTTCAGGCCTCCACACTTCCCCAGGAACAGGACCCCCTTTGGCTCCCTGATCGTCAGGAGGTCCATGATGGTGGCTGCGTTCGGAGATCCAATCCCGAAGTTGACCATGCTGAGACCATCGGAGTTGGTGGCGGCTTGCATCGGGCGCCCGGCCCCGAAGACATCGCAGTCGAAACTCGTCACGAACCTGATGAAGTAGTTTTCGAAGTTCGTGAGCAGCACGTAATCCCCGTACTTGTCGATGTCCATGCCGGTGTATCGATGGAGCCACTCACGGGCCAGATCCAGTTTTGTGACCATCTCAGTTCCCAGTGTTAAGCCTCAGCCCCGACCTTCATCATCACGGGCAGTCCAAAGGTACGGAGATCTCCAGCCCGGGAAACCCGCTGGGTGGCTTGGCTCGCCTCCCAGCCTGGCGGTTACCCCGAACCGAACGTGCGTTTCAGCTCTTCGATCAGGGTCATTCTGACGTCCCGTCCCTCGGACACGACCCGAAGTCCGGGGGTTTCAGCGTGCAGGAATTCGAACCCCTGCTCGTTACCCGATACCAGGTAGTCGGATACGGCGAGGAGGTATGGCCTGTCTCTTTCCACGGGATCGCCTCCCACGAGCCATTCTCCACTCTCCCCTTTCTGGATGTTGGCCAGCTGAAGGTACCCGCCTCCACCCTGGTTTCTCTCGCCCTGGTCCAGGACCCGGAGAAGGAGGTCTCCCCGCATCTCAACCTCCAGCACAGGGCCACCAAAAGGCAGAATCCTGATGACGTCGTACTGACTGATGGGCCCAGGTGAAACCACGTCATCGATCCTGATGGATCCCGAGTTCAGTAGGGCACCCTCGGCTCCGTCGATATCAGCCAGCATTCCGTTGGCGATCAGGTACGTGAGGGGAGTGGGATGGTTCCGAACGCTCGCCTCCAACCCATCCAAGGGGGTCGGAACCTCTGCCACCACCTCCCACGGATCGAACCCGCTTTCTCTGAACCCGGCGAACCCGACCTCCACCCACTCCTCCGCAACGGCCGCGGTGGCCGGATCATCCGGTATGGCGTCCGTGATAGGAAGGAGACGGGACTCGATCTCGAGGCCGCCGGTAACAGGATCAAAGAAGAGATCGTGAACATAGAGAGTCCGGACGTTGGCGTCGGCCTTCAGGATCGGTGTGAGGTCCTGGCCGCGGAAGAGCCGCATGTTCTCATGCTCGTGGCCCCCTAGAATGAGGTCGATCTCCGGGACGGATTGGGCCAGGTAGACATCCTGCTCGACAGGCAGATGGGTGATGGCCACGATCGCGTCGACCCGGCCCGCCAGAAACTCGATCTCTTCCCGTGCCGTCTCGACCGGGTCCAGGAACTCGACATAGTCCGGGTCAATTCCGTCAAAGCAGAGGCCGATCATCCCGATTCGGACCTGCCTCCCGCTCTCATCCGATACAGCCAGGACCAGGTGCTTGTCGACTCCAGGGAATGGCATCCCTTCATCATCCGTGACGTTGGTGGAGAACCACTCGAACTCCGATTCGTCGAGGCGATCCAGGAACTGTTCCTCGTTGAGGTCGAATTCATGGTTCCCGAAGGTGGCGTAATCCAATCCCATCTGATTCAGTACCGCCACCATCTGTCGCCCCGCCAACCGTTCCCCGCCTACCCTCGCGGTGCCGAGGGCGGACGGACTGAACAGGTCTCCGGCCAAGATCGTGTATGTGTTCGGGTTGGATTTCAGAAGTTCTCGTCGAACGGTCGCCACACGGGCCGGCCCTCCCCACCGGCCTCCGCTCACGGGGGTGATCTCATAGATATCGTTGAGCTGAATGAGCGTGACGTGGACCGGCTCCGGAGGGGAATCCGGCGGGGCGGCCGTGCCAGGACTCTGGGGCCCGCCACAGCCCGGGAGGGACGATGCCAAGAACAGGAGAACGGCGAGAGCCGTGGCCCTCGACAGGGACCTTAACGATTGATGAAACATGGTCGGCCCAGAGTTGAAGAAGCAGCAAGCGAATGGACGTTCGGTTTGACCCAAACTAGGCCGGGAATGGGTCAGCGGCTACGCTGCCATTCTCCGTCTTCTTCCGAAACGACGCCACCGACATCGGGATCGTCTCCTCAACCTATGAGCGGCGAGGTTCTGGACGGCCTACGAGTCAGTATCAGGAGGGGGTTTGGAGGGCTTCCCGAGGATAAAGAACGCTCCGTAGGCCATGATCGCGGCGGTTGTGAAGGACACCCAAACCGGGACCCGGGCCCCGAAGATCATGTAGGCCAGGGCGCCTACCATGACCAGGAGGGCAAAAATCTTCACCGGTAGGGAGATGACCTTGTGTTCTTCCCAGCTCTGCAATGGGGGGCCGAAGAAAGGGTGGGAGTAGAGCCACCCATGAAACCGCTTGGAGCTCTTCGAAAAGGCCCATAGCGCCAGGAGCATGAACGGTGTGGTCGGTAATCCCGGAACCACTACGCCCACCGCGCCGAGGCAGAAGAAAAACCAGCCGAGAAGGAATAGAAAAGGCTTCAAGTCCGTTCGTCCCATGGGGCTCTGAATGCCATCCGACCCAAATGTACCCGGGACAGGGACGGAACGGTCCTGGTTACCCCCAGGTCTGTACGGAATGGAAACCACGAGCCCCAAAGGGGTATCTGGGAACCTCAGGCCAGTTTCCCGACGCGACGGGTCCATGTAGAACCTTGGAACATCTACTCAGGCGGAGATCGCACCCCTCCATGACTGCCATCCCCTACGCCAAGGACGTGGCGAGCGGCATCATCTCCCGGCATGACGCCCGCCCGGAAATGCTCGTCCAAATCCTGCACGAGTTTACCGAGCATTTTTCCTGGATCCCAGAGGACGCCATCCGGCAACTCGCCGAGGAGCTCAACCTGTCCCGAGCCGATGTCCACGGCGTGGTCACCTTCTACCATGACTTTCGAACTGCCCCTCCCGGGAAGCAGGTTATAAAGATCTGTCAGGCCGAAGCTTGCCAGGCTATGGGCAGTGCCGACCTTACGGCCCACGCCGAGGCGGTCCTGGGAATGAAGATGAACGAATCATCCGAGGACCTGACCCTGGAACCCATATACTGTCTGGGAAACTGTGCCTGTTCTCCTTCGATCATGGTGGACGGCGACGTCTTCGGCCGAGTCGATCCAACGCGCTTCGATCAGATCGTCGCCACGGCGGGGGAGCGGGAATGATGGCCCCCGTCAAGGTATTTGTGCCGAGGGAAACGGCAGCACTCTCTGTCGGTGCGAACGGAGTTGCCCGGGAAATTGAAGCCCATGCCAAAGGGGCCGGCGAATCCATTCGGTTGATCCGAAATGGCTCCTGGGGCGTGTCCTGGCTCGAGCCCTTGGTCGAGGTGGAAGTCGACGGGACACGGATCGCATATGGAAACGTCACCGCCCACGACGTGACCAACATGTTCGAATCAGGGTTCCTCCAGGGCGGCGAACATATCAAACGTCTGGGCCCCACCCATGAGATCCCCTACCTCGCCGATCAGGATCGCTGGAGCTTCCTCCGTTGCGGGGCCATCGACCCACTATCGGTTGAGGACTTTCAAGCACACAACGGATTCACCGGCCTGGAGAAAGCCTTGGCGGAAGGCCCCGAGTTCGTTCTCGAGGCCGTCCTGAAGTCCGGATTACGCGGTCGTGGCGGCGCGGCGTTTCCGACAGGGATCAAGTGGCGAACGGTAGCCGATGCTCGGTCCGATCAGAAGTACATAGCGTGCAATGCCGACGAGGGGGACAGCGGCACGTTCTCGGACCGCATTCTGATGGAAGGCGATCCCATGAGCCTGTTCGAGGGCATGGCAATCGCCGGCTACGCCGTAGGGGCCGGCAAGGGTTACATCTACCTGCGTTCGGAATACCCCCTCACGTACAGGGTTCTTTTGGAGGCTCTGGACGGAGCTCGCTCGGCCGGCTGGCTGGGAACGGACATCCAGGGCAGCGGTTTCGACTTCGACATCGATGTCCACCTGGGAGCCGGTGCCTACATCTGTGGCGAAGAGACCGCCATGCTGGAGAGCCTCGAGGGAAAGCGGGGCATGATCCGGTACAAACCTCCCCTTCCCGCCCATGAAGGTCTCTTCGGAAAACCCACCGTGGTCAACAACGTCGTCACCCTGGCATCCGTTCCCGACATCGTAAACCTGGGTGGCGAGGTCTACGCCGACTATGGCGTTGGCCGCTCCTTGGGAACGCTGGCATTCCAGCTGGCCGGAAACATCAAACGCGGCGGCCTGGTGGAGAAGGCGTTCGGCGTCACGCTCCGGGAACTCATCGAGGACTGGGGGGGCGGAACCGCCAGCGGCAGGCCCGTCAGAGCCGTACAGGTCGGCGGACCCCTGGGCGCCTACCTCACCGCCGACCAGCTCGACATTCCCATGGATTACGAAGCCTTCAGTGCCATCGGAGCGATCGTGGGCCACGGCGGCATCGTGGTCTTCGACGACTCCGTGAACATGGCCGCGCAGGCCCGCTTTGCAATGGAGTTCTGCGCAATCGAATCCTGCGGAAAATGCACACCGTGCAGGATCGGTCCAGTACGGGGCGTCGAGGTCATCGACCGCATCGTCGCCGGCGTGGATAGAGAGCTGAATCTCGGCCTTCTGGACGAGTTATGCGATACCATGGAGGACGCTTCCCTATGTGCGATGGGGGGGATGACCCCGTATCCCGTCAGGAGTGCCATGAGGCATTTCAAAGAGGACTTCGGGGCAGCGGAGGAGAAGGAGCGGGTCAATGAATAAGGTCACTCAAGCTGACCTGGGGACACCGGCCATCGCCACGGGTGAGACGGTCCAGATCGAAATCGATGGTGCCCCAACCACGGTAAATGCGGGAACCAGCATCTTGAGGGCGGCACGAGAGGCCGGTGTGGATATTCCGAAGCTCTGTGCTACCGACAGCGTCAAAGCTTTTGGCTCGTGCCGAATGTGCCTCGTGGAGGTCGAGGGCCGTCGAGGCTATCCCGCCTCGTGCACGACGCCGGTCGAAGAGGGCATGAAGGTCCGCACGCAGACGGACGCCCTGGCAAAGATCCGGCGGAACGTCATGGAGTTGTACATCTCCGACCATCCCCTGGACTGCCTGACCTGCGCGGCCAATGGCGATTGCGAGCTGCAGGACATGGCCGGGGTGGTCGGGCTTCGGGATGTCCGATACGGATTCGAGGGAGAGAACCACCTCGACCTCTCCGTCGACGCCAGCAACCCGTACTTCCATTTCGACTCTAACAAATGCATCGTCTGCTCCCGCTGTGTCCGGGCTTGCGACGAAGTCCAGGGCACCTTTGCCCTGACCATTCAGGACCGGGGGTTCGGCTCCCGAGTGTCAGCCGGCATCAACGAGGCCTTCCTGGACTCGGAATGCGTTTCCTGCGGGGCCTGCGTGCAGGCCTGTCCCACCGCCACGCTGGTAGAGAAGAGCATCGTCGAACACGGTCAGCCGGATCATGCGGTCGAGACGACCTGCGCCTATTGCGGTGTGGGGTGCTCATTCCAGGCCGAGATGAAGGGTGACCAGGTGGTCCGCATGACCCCTTCGAAGGATGGGCAGGCCAACCACGGACATAGCTGCGTGAAGGGTCGATTCGCCTGGGGTTATGCTTCCCATCCCGATCGCGTCCTCAGTCCCATGGTCCGGGAAAAGACGAGCGACCCCTGGCGTGAGGTGAGCTGGGAGGAGGCCATCGGTTTCGCCGCGGAACGGTTCAAGCAGATCCAGGGCGAGTACGGACGAAAAGCCATCGGCGGAATCACCTCATCCCGGTGCACCAATGAAGAGGTGTACGTCGTCCAGAAGCTCGTGCGGACCGCCATGGGCAACAACAACGTCGACACCTGCGCCCGGGTTTGCCATTCGCCAACCGGGTACGGCCTCAATAAGACGCTGGGCACTTCGGCCGGCACTCAGCCCTTCGATAGCGTCATGGACGCGGATGTGATCGTGGTTATCGGGTCCAATCCCACGGACGGACATCCTGTTTTCGCGTCCCAGATGAAACGTCGGTTGCGAGAGGGCGCCAAGCTGGTCGTGATGGACCCCAGGGAGATCGACCTCGTGAGATCGGCCCGGATCGAGGCCGACTACCACTTGCCTCTTCTCCCCGGGACCAACGTCCCCATGATAAACGCCTTCGCTCACGTGATCCTCACGGAGGAGTTGGTGGACGAGGGGTACGTTCAGGAACGTTGCGACACCGAGTCCTTCGAAGCATGGAGGACTATGATCCTTCGGCCGGAGAACTCCCCGGAGGCGGTCTCGGAGATCTCCGGCGTCCCTGCAGAGGACATTCGTGGAGCCGCACGCTTATACGGCTCGGGGGGTCGGGCCGCCATCTACTACGGGCTCGGCGTCACCGAACACAGCCAGGGATCCACCATGGTCATGGGCATGGCGAACCTTGCCATGGCCACCGGGAACATCGGATTCTCAGGCGCCGGGGTGAATCCCATGCGGGGCCAGAACAATGTCCAGGGCTCCTGCGACATGGGTTCGTTCCCTCACGAGCTGCCCGGGTATCGTCCCGTAGGAAACGACGAGGTCCGGAGCAGCTTCGAGAGTCACTGGGGAGTGTCTCTCGACCCGGAGCCAGGCTATCGGATCCCGAACATGTTCGATGCCGCCTGTGCGGACATCTTCAAGGGCATGTACATCCAGGGCGAGGACATCGCCCAGTCCGATCCCAACACCCTCCATGTGGAAGAGGCCCTCGGCAAGATGGAGTGCATCGTCGTTCAAGACCTGTTCTTGAACGAGACGTCCAAATTCGCCCATGTGTTCCTGCCCGGCACCTCCTTTCTCGAGAAGGACGGCACCTTCACCAACGCGGAGCGACGCATCAATCGCGTGCGGCCCGTGATGAAGCCCCGACAAGGGAAAGACGAGTGGCAAATCACCCAGGAGCTGGCCCAGGCCCTCGGCTACGAAATGAACTACCGCACATCAGCCGAGATCATGGATGAGATCGCTGAGCTCACGCCAACGTTCGCCAACGTGAGCTTCCAGCTTCTGGATGAGGTCGGGAGCGTGCAGTGGCCATGCAATGAAGGAGCCCCACTGGGCACCCCCATCATGCATATCGATGAGTTCGTCCGTGGAAAGGGCCTGTTCATCGAAACCGAGTACGTCCCGACTGAAGAACGAGCCAACAGGAAGTTCCCGCTGTTGCTCACCACGGGCCGGATCCTGTCACAGTACAACGTGGGTGCCCAAACCCGGCGGACAGAGAACAACGTGTGGCATTCGGAAGACGTCCTGGAGATCCATCCGAGCGATGCAGAAACCAGGGGCATTCGGGAGGGGGATCGGGTTTCGTTGGCGAGCCGGAAGGGGAATATCACCCTGAGGGCGACGATTACCGAGCGGGTCCCGCCGGGGGTCGTCTACACCACGTTCCACAACCCGGAGACCGGCGCGAACGTTGTCACCACCGAATACAGCGACTGGGCCACGAGCTGCCCGGAATACAAGGTCACCGCGGTTGAGGTAACGCCGGCAACCCACCGGTCGGAATGGCAGCGCGGTTTCGAGGCACGGGCGAAGCAACAGGGGAGAATCCTGGGACCCAGCTAGCTCTGGTCCCGGGGGTCCCCCGGTGCGGTTCCGCGAACGCCCGGGGGGCCCCCGTTTGCCCCTCCCCGGGACCCCCCTGCCTTCCCTCCTCCATCACCTGGAAATCCCTTCAGGCTTGATCCTTTTCCTGGCCCGTTTTTTGACATGAAGGGCCTGATGTCCTTATTCGTTTAGGCGTTGAGGATCCCCCGGATCAGGGTCCGAATCGACGAGTCAGAAACAGGAGAATGCCATGAGCGTCGCCCAAACCGCCGAGTCGGTCGATTTGGCCCCCGCCATGCATATTGTCGAGGAGATGTCACCGGTGACCAGCGGTGACATCATTCCCTTGCTACAACGCCTCCAGCAAGCCTACGGGTACCTGCCGAAGGACGTGGTCCTCACCGTGTGTGAAAACACCGGCCTCCCCGCAAGCCGTGTCTTCGGGGTGGCAACGTTTTATTCCCAGTTGTCCCTCGAGCCCCAGGGCAAACACCTCGTCCGATGCTGCAAAGGCACGGCCTGCCACGTGCGGGGCGGCCAAAGAGTGATGGACACGGTGGAGCGGACCCTGGGCATCACCGATGGACAGACCACCGGGGACA
>JABDNZ010000231.1 GCA_013043565.1 Gemmatimonadota bacterium
GAGGAGTAGCCGAAGGAGTGGGCGATCTCCTCGAAGCTCGGGGCATACCCGTGCTCGTCGATGAACCCGTGGATGAAGTCCAGAATCTCTTTTTGACGCTTCGTGAGGGGCATCGTCACTTCCCTCCGGAAAAACCCGAACAAGAACCGAATACAGGATACCCGAACGTTGCCCGAAACGCAAGGTTCCCAAAGGGGGTCTGGCATCCTTGATCGGATCGTTCAGACGAAGAAGACCGAGGTAGCGACCCTCCTGCCTCGGGAAGCCCAGCTCCTCCGAGGGTTGGACGATGCTCCGCCTCCCCGGGATTTCAGGGGAGCACTCGACCGGCCGGGAGAGGTGCGGCTGATCGCCGAGGTGAAGCGCCGGTCACCCGGGGCGGGTCCGATTCGCCCGGATCTCGTGCCGTCGGATCTGGCTTTGTCCTATGAAGGCGCCGGGGCCGCTGCGGTAAGTGTCCTCACTGACCGGGACTACTTCGGTGGGTCGCTGTCCGACCTGAGGGAGGTCCGGGCCGCTGTGAGCCTCCCGGTCCTTCGAAAAGACTTCATCCTCCACCCGATTCAACTCGTCGAAGCTCGGGCGGCCGGGGCCGACGGGGTCCTCTTGATCGCCCGGATCCTGTCCGATGCGGCTCTGATGTCCCTTCATTCCGATGCACTCTCCTTGGGCCTGACTCCCCTCGTGGAGGTGCATGGCCCCAGCGAGATGGAGAGGGCACTGGTGGCGGGGACCCGCCTCCTGGGAGTCAACAACCGGAACCTGCAGACCTTCTCCACGTCTCTGGAGGTCACCCTCGGCCTCCTGCCCTCGATTCCGAGAGACGTGACGGTGGTTTCCGAGAGCGGCATCCGTACGCCGGAGGAGGTAGAAACTCTGGGGACTGCGGGAGTCCATGGCATTCTCGTGGGCGAGACACTCCTTCGAGCCCGTGACCCAGGGGCGGCTGCGGCTGAACTCGCCGGGCGTCCCCGGGTAGCACGGTCGGGTGATTGATTTGGGACTGGGGATGGAGGCTCGGGTGTCCGGGACCAAGGTGAAAGTCTGCGGTCTGACCCGCACGAAGGATGCCCTCTTCGCCGCTTCACGAGGTGCGGAGTACCTCGGAGTGGTATTGGTACCGGAGACTCCACGGTTTCGGACTCCGGAGGAAGCCCGCCTCATCCTGGACGGATCCGGGGCCCATGGGGTCATCGTGGTGGCCAACCAGGAGGTTACTTGGGTTTCCGACGCTGCAAGGACCACCGGGGCGGATGTCATCCAGCTCCATGGAGAGGAGCCGCCTGAATTTATTGCCAGCCTCCGCCGCCAGGGGCCCTGGAAGATCTGGAGAGCCCTGGCGGTGAGGGGTCCCGAAGACGTGATCCATGGAATCGCCGCGTTCGGGACGGTGGTGGACGGACTTCTATTGGACGCCTGGCACCCTGAGAGACAGGGAGGAACGGGAAGAGTGTTTTCCTGGGAAGCCGTGGCCGAGGTACGGGACCGGGTCCCGGACGACCTTTTGCTGGCTGTCGCTGGGGGCCTGGGGCCGGAGAATGTGTCCCAGGCCATTTCATGCCTGGAGCCGGACCTGGTGGATGTGAGCTCAGGGGTTGAGGAAGAACCAGGAATCAAGAGCTCACTCCTTGTGGAGGCGTTCATTCGGAATGCCAAAGGGGTGAAGCGAAGGGGGAGACCGTGAAGGTAAAGGTGCAAGATGAAGCGGGAAGATTCGGGCCCTACGGCGGGCGCTATGTCCCCGAGACCCTGATTCCGGCTCTGAGCGAACTCTCGGACGCGTACGCCGCCGCGAAAGATGAAGAGGCTTTCCGGCAGGAATTGGAGGCCCTTTTCCGAGACTTCGTGGGGCGCCCATCCCCCCTTTACCGAGCCCGGCGTCTCGAGAAGGAGTTGGAGGTCGGCCCCATATTCTTGAAGAGAGAAGACCTCAATCACACCGGGGCCCACAAGATCAACAATACTCTGGGCCAGGTCCTCTTGGCCCTGCGGATGGGTAAGGAGAGGATAATCGCCGAAACGGGGGCTGGGCAGCATGGGGTGGCAACCGCCACCGCCTGCGCGCTGTTCGGGCTGGAGTGCGTGGTCTACATGGGGGAGGAGGACGTCTCGCGCCAGGCCCTGAATGTCTATCGTATGGAGTTGATGGGTGCCGAGGTCCGGCCGGTATCTTCAGGTACGCGGACACTGAAGGACGCGACGAACGAGGCCATCCGCGATTGGGTAACGAACGTCGGGCACACCCATTATATCATCGGGTCCGTCGTTGGTCCGGATCCCTTCCCCCGGATCGTGAGGGATTTCCAGTCGGTCATAGGGCAGGAGGCGAGGGACCAAATGCTAGAGGCGACCGGCTCCCTTCCCGGAACGGTCGTCGCCTGCGTCGGCGGGGGCTCCAACGCCATGGGGATCTTCCACCCTTTCTTGAGTGACCCCGAGGTGGCTCTCGTGGGGGTCGAGGCCGCCGGCGAAGGCATCGGGACCGATCGCCACTCTGCGTCCCTCTCGGCCGGAAAGCCTGGTGTATTACATGGTTCCCTGAGTTATCTTTTACAGGATGAGGATGGTCAGGTGGCTCCAGCCCATTCCGTCTCAGCGGGTTTGGATTATCCGGGGGTCGGACCCGAGCACTCACACTTGAGGGACTCGGGCCGGGCTCGATATGTATCCGTTCGAGATGACGAGGCCTTGGAGGCTTTTCATCGGCTGGCCAGGACGGAGGGAATCATCCCCGCCCTGGAGACGGCCCATGCCCTGGCCTACCTTGGCAGTCTGGGCCATGAAGGACCTTCCCCGAGCCCGATCCTGGTCTGCTTGAGCGGTCGAGGGGACAAAGATGTGGCCCATGTGGCAAGGCTGGAGCAAAGAGACTTAACCCTTTGAGACAGTGACCCAAACCCCACAAGACGCAGAGAGCCCCGACACCGGCAACGAACTGGCCTGGGTCGACACCTCCGGTCTCCCGAAGGAGGAGGTCGAGGGTCTCTTTGTCATTCTTGGAAAAGCTCTCCGCGCCCATCAGCTCTACGACGAAAACAACCCGGTCTACCAACGGTTCGTGTCCCAGCTGGAGGAAGCTCTGGGGGCTCTTTGGGCCAGAATAGACCGTCTCCCGATCACCGTCGAAGAAGATCGGTTTCTTTGGGTGGGAGAGGTGGTATACAAAAGCGACTCCAGGGCCGATTCTCTGGCGTTCCTCTTTTTTAAGGACGGAATCCGGGAGTTCACGCTCCATGAGGGTTTGGAGGTCCACGAGCTCGTGAAGTTCCTTCAGGTGTTGAACCGGGCAAGGGATCTCCGTCCGGAGGGCGACGACCTCCTGACCATCCTCTGGGAAGCCGACCTGAAATACTTCACCTACACTTATATCGATCTTCTGGCTCAGGGGATGGACCTCGAGATTCCCACCCCAGGGGAGGGGGGGTTCAGCGGATTCGAGCAGATCGTACAGGATGAATTCGGAGCCGATTCCATGGAAGAGGCCACGGAGATGGCCTCCCAGGCCGGTGGAGGCCCGGACAGCCCGGGCCTTGTCAGCGCCGCCGATTTCAACCCGACCCTCTATTCCCTGGACCCGGTGGAGATGGAGCGGCTTCAGGATGAGATCCGCATCGAGATGGAGCGTGATCTCCGGGGAGAGGTCCTGGCTGCCCTTTTCGATCGGATCGAAGAGCCGCGTTTCCCTGAACGCCAGACCGAGATCCTGGAGATCTTCGAACTCCTTCTCCCGACCTTCCTGAGCCGTGGGCTTCTGAGCGCCGCAGGCTCGATCCTGGAAGAGTTGGCCCGCCTCCTCGCCGCCGAGGACGCGATGAACTCGGAGCATCGGACCGCGGCCGAGAGGATTCTCGATGAAGTGAGCGGCGCTGAGACACTCAGAGAGCTGATCCAGGCCCTGGAAGATGGAGCCATCTCCCCGGACCCGAAGGAGCTGGCGTCCCTACTTCGGCATCTCCGGGCGGACTCTCTGGGCCCGCTTCTCCGGGCGGCCGAGGAAGCGGAGGACCCCCGGGTCAAGACCATCATTCAGGACTCGGTAAGGGGCATCGCCAGGAAGTATTCGGAAGCCCTGGTGGACTGCCTCGAGGCAGAGGACGCGGTGGTGGTGGCGGGAGCCGTAAGCTTGGTTGGCTCGCTCCAGCTGAGGGACTCCGCAGGCCAGGTTGCCGGCCTTCTTTCCCACAAAGCCCCTGAGGTGCGTTTGGCCGCCATCACGGCCGCCACCGAGCTTCGGATGCCCATTGCAACGGGGGCGTTGCTCGATGCGCTTACCGATCCGGAGCGGGAGATCAGGATCGCCGCGGCCCGGGCCCTCGGGCGGCTTCGGTACGGGCCTTCGGCTCAGAGGTTTCGGGAGGTCATCAGAAGCAAGGGGATTCGGCAGGCGGACCTGTCGGAACAGATTGCATTCTTCGAGAGCTATGGCCTCGTGCAGGATCCAGACGGAGTAAAGGTTCTGGACCGCCTCCTGAATGGCCGGGGCTTTCTGGGCAGAAAAGAATCAGGGGAGATCCGAGCCTGTGCCGCATTGGCCCTGGGGAAGATGGACAGCCCTGAAGCTGCGGCGGCTTTGGAGAAGGCCTCCGAGGAACAGGACCCGGTGGTGAGGAGCGCTGTGGGCCGGGCTTTGAGGGGGGAGGGCTGATACCATGACGCCGAAGGACGGCCCCCCGACCAAGAACACCGCCCTCCTCCAGGAACAGGGTCGGCAGCTCCTCATGAAGCTGTACACGGTCCTCAGGGCCCTCAAGCTATACCCCCTCGAGAATTCGGCTGTCCAACAGGCCCTCGATGAGCTCCATGAGTTTGCGGCCAAGCTTACCCTCGATGAGGGATCGGTGGAGTTGAGGGTCGTCGGGGATTTCTTTTTCTACAACGAGACTCGGCTTCGGCTCGACCTGTCGAACTATTCCACGTTCGGTAGCTTCGCCCAGACCGTAACCGACCACGGGGTTGGGGCGATCGAGGTCCTTCACGGGATCGACCGGGCGGAATGGGCTCCGTTCCTCTCCCTTTTCGTTCGGGATCCGGGTGAGGAGGATCCCTACGTGAGCTTCATGGACCGGATGGCTGGGGCGCCCATCCTCCATCTTCAGGTGATTCCGAGCAGTGAAGTAAAGGAACCGGAGCTGGAAGAGGAGGCCCTCGATGCGGCGAAGCGGACGTATGCCCAATCGGTGAGCCTGGCGAAGGAAGCCCTCACTGATTTTCGGATGGGGAAGGCCGTCAACGTCAGGAAGGTGAAGCGAGCGGTCCAGGGAATCGTCGATCAGGTCCTTGCCGACGAGACCTCGATGATCACCATGACCACGCTGAGAGACTACGACGAGTACACGTTCACGCACTCCGTAAACGTGTGCATCTTCAGCGTGCTCATCGGCGATCGCCTCGGGCTGACCAAACTACAGCTTTATGAGCTAGGCCTCGGCGCTCTCTTTCACGATCTGGGGAAGAGCCGGATCGACGTGGACATCATCAACAAGCCCGGTGGCCTGAATGATGATGAATGGTTCCAGCTTCAGCAGCATCCCACCGAAGGGCTCCTCTCCCTCTTCCATTTCCATGGTTTCCCCGAAATGCCCTACAGGCAAATGCTCATGGCGTACGAGCATCACATGCGATTGGACCTGGCTGGGTACCCCAAGAATCGGCGGCCCCGAAAACCGACCCTCTTCAGTCGTATCGTGGCCGTGGCAGACTCCTTCGACGCGGGAACGTCCATCCGAAGTTACCAGTACGAACCGAACCCCCCGGACCTGGTTCTCGCCGAGATGCGCGACAACCCCAAGCGAGGTCAGGACCCATTGCTCGTCAAGGCTCTCATCAATGCGACCGGTGTGTATCCCATCGGGACCTTGGTCATCCTGGACAGCATGGAGATGGCCGTGGTCTCTGCGGTCAGCAAGGACCCGGAAAAGCTTCACAAGCCGATGGTCAAGGTGATTTCCGATTCCCTGGGGGTGCCGTTGGCGGAGCCGGTGACGCTGGACCTGTCTGCTGTCGATCCTGGAACGGGGGCCCCGCCCCGAAACATCATCAAGACCACTGATCCGGAGAAGTACGGCGTTCGGGTCAGTGATTATCTCGTCTGACTCGACACCCACCCATGAACTCATCCGCAGTCTCAATTCAGGAGTGTATTTCAAGGAATCAGGCTGAGGGCCGAGGGGTTTTGATCCCCTACCTCACGGCAGGCTACCCCGATGGGGAGACCTCCTTGGAACTCATGCGTCTTGTGGCCGACTCCGGCGCCGACATCCTCGAGCTGGGGATCCCATTCAGCGATCCGCTGGCGGACGGCCCCACCATCCAACGCTCTTCCTTCAGG
>JABDNZ010000232.1 GCA_013043565.1 Gemmatimonadota bacterium
AAGGAGGGCCACCTGCGTTGGGATTCCCTGGGAGAGTACATGGCGTTGCGAGCATCCCTTCAGCACCTGGGCGAGCAATTCGAGAACCAAGAGGCGCTGATGTTGGGTGAGGCTTTGGATGCCGCGACGGCCGGCTACTTGAGGAACGCTCGCTCGCCCTCTCGAAAGGTCCATGAGCTCGACAACCGGGGCAGTACGTTCTACCTGACCCTGTATTGGGCCCGTGCCCTCGCGGACCAAACGGCCAACCCGTCGTTGGCCGAGCGCTTTCGACCGGTGGCCCAGGCCCTCGAGGAGAAAGAATCCGTCATCCTCGCCGAGTTGAACGGCGCCCAGGGACCGCCACAGGACATAGGCGGTTACTACAAACCCGACGAAAAGCTCGCAACTGCGGCCATGTGCCCGAGTGCCACCTTGAACGGGATCATCGGCAGCCTATAGGCCTCCAGCCGGGATCTACTATGATTGGAGACCGATCCCTCGGGATCGGGGGGGCCGGCCCTCGTGGCCGACCCTGGAGTGAAGTAAAGAGCACCCAGACCGAAAGAGCAGGAGTTGAACGTGGCATCTTCCATCGTTGATCCTTTTGGCGCCCTGGCCGAACTGGACCTTTCCGAGGGACCGACCTCCTTCTACCGGCTGCCAGCCCTGGAGGAGGAGGGCCTCGTGGCCCTGGATGCCCTGCCCTTCTCCATCCGGGTTCTCTTGGAGAACACCTTGCGGCATGCGGGAAGAGGCTTCGTCCGGGAGGACGACGTAAAGGCCGTGGCATCGTGGAGTCCCGCAAACGCAGGGACCTCGTTCCCGTTCATGCCCAGTCGGGTGGTCCTCCAGGACTTCACCGGCGTGCCGGCCGTCGTGGACCTGGCTTCCATGCGAACCGCACTGGCATCCCTGGGCGGCGACCCGAAGCGCATTAACCCAGTGGTCCCCGCCGACCTGGTCATCGACCACTCGGTGCAGGTGGACTACTACGGAACGGCCGATGCGTTTCAGAAGAACGTGGATATGGAGTTCGAGAGGAATCGGGAACGGTACGCTCTCCTGAGGTGGGCCCAAGAGGCCTTCGAGGACTTCAGAGTCGTGCCCCCCGGAACGGGCATCGTACATCAGGTGAACCTGGAGTACCTGGCTTCGGTGGTCCATCGAAGGGATGAGTCGGGACGGTTCTTGGCCTACCCGGACACCCTTGTAGGGACGGACTCCCACACCACGATGATCAACGGATTGGGTGTGGTGGGATGGGGGGTAGGTGGTATCGAGGCGGAGGCGGTCCTACTCGGCCAGCCCTACTACATGCTCCTCCCGGAGGTGGTGGGCGTTCGTCTTTCCGGTGCCCTCCCCGAAGGCTCCACGGCGACGGACTTGGTTCTCAGGGTGGTCGAGATGCTCCGAGAGCACGGCGTGGTAGGCCGTTTCGTCGAATACTATGGGCCTGGCCTCTCCAACCTTACCCTCCCCGACAGGGCCACCCTCGCAAACATGAGTCCCGAATACGGAGCCACGATCGGCTTCTTCCCCGTGGATGACGTGACTCTGGGCTTCCTTGCCGCAACCGGTCGAGGAGGGGACATGGTGGAGCGGGTGGAGCGAGTGAGCAAGGAGATGGGGCTCTTCCGAACCGATGGGACGCCGGATCCCCGGTACACCTCGGTTCTCGAACTCGACATGTCCACGATCGACCCCAGTGTCGCCGGCCCGAAGCGACCCCAGGACCGAATCTCCCTCGCCAACCTGAAGTCCGCCTTCGGGTCCGACCTGCCGAACCTCGTTCCCACGGGGTTCTCCCTTAGCGAACCCGAGGATGGGGCCGGCGTGGCGGTGGCCCAAGATATCCGGCGAAGCGTGATGGTCGATCTGGACGGTCAGGAGACAGCCATCGAGGACGGAAGCATTGTGATCGCAGCCATCACCTCTTGCACCAATACCTCGAACCCCTCGGTGATGGTAGGAGCCGGCCTTCTGGCCAAGAAAGCCGTCGAGAGAGGGATGATGGTGAAGCCCTGGGTGAAAACCAGCCTGGCTCCAGGATCCCAGGTGGTCACGGATTACCTCACGGCTTCGGGGCTCCTTCCATACCTCGAGAAGCTCAAGTTCCAGGTGGTCGGGTACGGATGCACGACCTGCATCGGGAACTCCGGGCCCCTTCCCGAAGGCATCCAGAACGCCGTGGTCGATAATGGGCTCGTGGTGACGTCCATTTTGAGCGGAAACCGAAACTTCGAGGCTCGGGTCCATTCGAATGTGAGGGCCAACTATCTGGCATCTCCTATCCTCGTGGTGGCTTTCGCCCTGGCCGGGCGCATCGATCTGGACATCTATAACGAACCCCTTGGCCAGGATTCGGACGGGAACTCCGTATTCCTGGCCGACATCTGGCCCTCACAAGAAGAGATCCGGGACACCATCGTCAACTCGCTGAAGCCGGAGATGTTCGAGGAGCGGTACGGAAGCGTTTTCGACGGCGACGCCCAGTGGCAGGCCCTTCCTGTGCCCGAAGAGAGCAGCCTCTACGATTGGGACCCCGAATCGACGTACATCCAGGACCCACCGTTCTTCCAGGAGATGGGGTTGGATGTCCCAGCCCTCTCGGATATCCAGGGCGCGAAGGTTCTGGCCTCTCTGGGACGGTCGGTCACTACGGACCACATCTCCCCGGCCGGAGCGATTCCGAAAGGGGAGCCGGCCGGCCGTTATCTCCAGGAAAAGGGTGTGGAGCCGTACCAGTTCAACACTTTCGGGGCCCGTAGGGGTAACCACGAGGTGATGATGCGGGGAACGTTCGGGAACGTACGCATCCGAAACCTGCTATTAGAAGACAAGGAAGGCGGCTATACCCTGAAACTCCCCGAGGAAGCAGTAACCTCCATTTACCAAGCTTCCATGGACTACCAAGCCCAGGGGACTCCTCTGCTGGTGTTCGCGGGAAAGGAATACGGAACGGGGAGTTCACGAGACTGGGCCGCAAAAGGCACTGCTCTACTGGGGGTAAAGGCGGTGGTGGCGGAGAGTTTTGAACGTATCCATCGCAGCAACCTGGTGGGAATGGGGGTTCTTCCCCTTCAGTTCGAGGCAGGGGAAACCCTTGAAACGCTGGGCCTTTCGGGGCGGGAGACCTTCGACGTCATCGGGATCGAAGACCAGCTGGAGCCTCGTGGAAAGCTCACGGTCCGGGCCCACCGCAAGGATGGGTCCATAATGGAATTCAAAGTCGACGTCCGCCTGGATTCGCAGGTGGAGATCGAGTACTACCAGAATGGCGGGATTCTCCATACGGTCCTCCGCAAAATGGCTACGGGCCAGATGTGACCTTCGGCCCGGGTGGTTGGCGGTCATCTGGACCGCCGGCCTCTTGGTGTCTTTAGCCCCCCCTGCCGCGAGCCAGATCGTCCAGGGCCAGATCCTGGATTCTGGGACCGGGGAGCCAATCGATGGCACACTCGTCCTCCTCCTGAACGCGGCCGGAGAGGAGGCCGGGGGATATCTTACAAATCCGGCGGGCCGGTTCTCGATCACCGCCCCGGCCCCGGGCACCTACACCCTCCGGGCCGAGCGGATCGGGTATGAGACGATTTCGTCGGATCCCTTCCAACTCCGTCAAGCCGATCGGTTCGGGATTCGGTTACAGGCCGGGAAAGCGGCCATCGAGTTGGAGGAGATCCTGGTCGAGGGTAGCCAGCGATGCCTGGTCCGCCCTGGCGAAGGCCTTCAGGTCGCTTCGGTCTGGGAGGAGGCGAGGAAGGCCCTTACCCTCCAAAACTGGACGGAAAGGGAGGGGTCCTACCGGTTCGACATGGCTCGGTACGAAAGGGAGTTGGACGAGGACAGGCGGACCGTTCGGACGGAGTCCAGGAGAGTCCGATCAGGTTTCTCGACCAGCCCCATCCGGAGCCTCCCGGCGGAGGACCTGCTCACCGAAGGGTTCATCCGGCCTTCCGAGGGCGGAGGCTACGATTACTTCGGGCCCGATGCCTCGGTCCTCCTCTCCGACCTTTTTCTTGATACGCATTGCTTCAACCTCACCCTGGACCCCGAACGACCGCGATCGGTAGGCCTTTCTTTCGAGCCCGTGAACCGTGGCCGGATGCCGGACATAACGGGCACGCTCTGGCTGGACTCCGAGACGGCCCAGCTCGACAACCTTGAATTCCTGTACACCTGGTCGCCTTGGCCGGAAGCGCACGGCGTGGCGAAGGGGTTGGTGGATTTCGAGGTCCTCCCGGCCGGAGCCTGGATCGTACGGAGATGGTGGATCCAGATGCCCATGGTGGCAGTTGATTTCACAGTTCCGGGATCCCGGGGGACTTCCCGGATACGGGTGGTAGGGATCAAGGAAGTGGGAGGGGAGGTGCTTCGGTACTCGTCTCTGGACCGAACGGTGGTCTCGGAGGAGCTGTCGAAAGGACTCCTGGAGGGCCGGGTATGGGACGGACTGCGCCAGGCACCCCTGGCCGGAGCCACCGTGTTCCTGTCCGGGACCTCTTACTCGGGGGAGACGGATCCGGACGGCCTATTCTCGATATCGAATCTCCCGGAAGGGGCCTATACCGCAGCTTTCACCCACCCGCGGCTGGATTCCCTGGCCATCTTCTCCCGAGGGGTCCCGGTATCGATATCACCCGGGGTGGCCACCACCGTGACCTTGGGCATCCCAGCCGCCGGCGCAGACCTTGCCACCACCTGTAGCGCCGAGGAGCTGGAAAGCGGCCGTTCGGCCGTCATCGGCTTCGTGCGGGATGCTTCGACGGAAGAGCCCATACCCGGCGCAGCCGTGAAGGTGAGTTGGAGTAGCTTCGAAGGTCGGTTGGAAAGCGGGTTGGTGGAGAGGATCCGGGAACTCCAAACCACCACCGACTCCACCGGGAGGTATGTGGCCTGTGGCGTGCCGCCGGATACGCGGTTGACGGTCCGGGCCGTGGTGGGAGAAATGGAAACGGAGCCTATCCAGGTCTTGGCCCAGGAAGGATCCCCGGCCGTGGCCAACCTCGTCGCAGGGGGCTGACAGGCAGCCCTCTTCCGGGCCTACCGCTCCTCCAGGGCCTACCGCTCCTCCCGTAAGGCCAACGGCGATCCCAGCACTTCTTTCAGGATAATGGCCTTTCGGAGTTCCTCTGGAGAGCCATCTCCGAACAGCCGAGACCTCGGGCTGGCAGCCTTTTCACCTCCTGCCCTCTCCTCCGGGCCGGCAGCGACCGGCAGCCTCGACGCCACATCCGAAGGTTCCGTCTCGTGAAGGGCCGCACCGGCTCCGTGGGACTTCGGGAACTCCCTCTCTCTCGGAGCCGGCCGTGTCTCCCGCCGAGCAACCATGGGAGCTCGTTCCCGCTCGGAGGACGGACGTTCCCTGGGAGGCTGAGGTTCTTCAGACCGGGCCGGTCCTGGATCCTCATCCCGGAGAACCGGGGGGCTGGGTTTTGGTTTGGGAGGTTTTCCCTGGGCCAGGCCAAGGATTTCCTCCCAGACCTCGGACGGAATCATGCCTTCCGAGGACTTGTCCGTCCCCCCCTGCCGCGGCTTTTGGGCGGTAGCCAACGTGGAGGCCTCCGAGGGGGACTCGGGTCGGCGTTGGGCCGGCCGGGGCCGGGGGGAACCCGGCCCCCCCTGCCCGGCCAGCGGACCTGGTTTCTGTCCCGACTTCTTCTTCCTCTGGCCGATCCCCTGGAGGACGGCCACGGCGAAGATGATCAGCCAGAAAAAGAGCCCCCCGTCATCCACCGGTCAGGCTCCCGGCCCTGATGTCTGGGGTTCATCCCCTTCCCCGGCGATAGCATCCCGCATGGAGGTGTCGGACTGGATGTTCTTGTACTTCATGTAGTCCATGATCCCCAGATTCCCTTCCCTGAAGGCCTCGGCTATGGCCAAGGGTACCTGTGCTTCCGCCTCCACGACACGGGCGCTCATCTCAACGACCTGGGCCTTCATCTCCTGCTCCTGGGCCACGGCCATGGCCCGCCGCTCCTCCGCCCGGGCCTGGGCCACACGCTTGTCGGCCTCCGCCTGGTCGGTCTGGAGCTCGGCCCCGATGTTCTTACCGACATCCACATCGGCGATGTCGATGGAGAGGATTTCGAACGCCGTCCCTGAATCCAGACCCTTGGACAGGACGGTCTTCGAGATGTTGTCCGGATCCTGGAGGACCAGTTTGTGGGTGTCGGACGAGCCGATGGTGGATACGATTCCCTCGCCGACCCGTGCGAGGATGGTCTCCTCGCCGGCGCCACCCACAAGACGGTCGATGTTGGCTCGGACCGTTACCCTGGCCACAGCGATGAGCTGGATCCCGTCCTTGGCCATGGCGGCCACGCGAGGGGTGTTGATGACCTTCGGATTCACCGAGACCTGCACCGCCTCCAGGACGTTCCGGCCAGCGAGATCAATGGCAGCTGCTTGGCGGAAAGCCAACTCTATGTTGGCTTTGTCGGCGCTGATCATGGCCCGGACCACTCGATCTACCGAGCCGCCAGCGAGGTAATGGGCCTCCAGGTCCGCGATGTGCAGGTCCAGCCCTGCTTTGTCCGCCCAGATCAGAGGGCGAACGACGGCAGGAGGGCTCACCTTCCGGAGCCGCATTCCCACCAGGTACCCGATCCCGACTCGGACTCCGGCCGAGATCGCCTCGATCCACAGGCGAACAG
>JABDNZ010000235.1 GCA_013043565.1 Gemmatimonadota bacterium
GCTCATGAACTGGTCCAGATGCGAGCCGCCGTTGGGTCCGGAGAGGACAACCAGCGGCCCCCGAAAATGAACCGGAGTCGGTTGGAGGATCCCGTCGGAGTCTTTCGGCGCGTGAGCCAGTTTGAAGGGCACCGGCGCCGTCACGGAGTCCCCTCGAGCTAGCGCTTCCAGCAGGTCGTTCTCGAGCCAGTCCATGAGCCAGGTTCCGTCGTCCACGGTTTCCGGGCCACCGCTGTCGTAGAGGGCTTTCGCGGCGAACTCTTCTCTCTTTACCTGTACAAAGGGTTCCGTGACGTCGCTCAACCGAAGGGTCCCGAACGTGGTTTTGAACGGCTTGGGTTGGATCCTCTGGATGGCATAGGCTCCGAGGGACCCCCCTCCGCTTCGGGTCGCGTCGAAGACGATCGCGTGGTCCAGCAGCCCTTGGTCTTCTCCGAACGTTACGAGCCTATCGATGTCCTCCATAAGGCTGGACGATTCGAACCGATGCCACTGGAGAACTATGGCTCTCTGCCCCGCGACGGGCAGGTAGAGGTCGTAGGTGGGAGTGCTCCATTCCATCTCGAAGCCAGAATAGGTGGGATCGGCGCGCCCGGCCCACTGGAGACTTTCCGGCTCGTAGTAGGAGACCGACTGCTCCGCCTGGGTGCCATCGGCCTTCTCCACCGTCAGGTTGAGGGACTCACCACGAAAAGACTCGGGGAGGATTGCCGTTTCCCGGGAGAGGGCTTCCGCGATCTTCCATCGGAGCCCCGGAATGCTGGAATGTCGTACATAGGGGGAAAGGGTGGCCACCAGTTCCCGGACCGGAACGCCGTTCACCTCGACGAGTTGGTCCCCGGAGTCCAATCCTCCCAAGCTCAGGTCCTCCCCCGCATCGGAGGAAGCAACGTCGGAGATGAAGAACCCGCCCGCGTCGGAGCCGTAGTCCGGCAGGAATCGGACCGGGGCCTCACGAGGGTCGGGGGGTTGGGGATCGTACTCGGCCGGGAGCCCGGGGGTGAAGGTGGGCCGGATTCCACCCTCCACCAGCGATACGGAGAGGTGTCTGTCCCGGCGGGCATTACTCAGTCGATGAAGAGCGTCGAAGAGCGCATCTTCCGAATCGGCCCCTATGAACTTCTCCCGCAGCGTCTCCATTTCCTCCAGTGGATCGAAGCCCAGGGCTTCCTGCTTCGGCAACGAGAAAGCGCTCCTTCTGGCCGTCATGGCGAGGATGGAGTCGAACAGGGCTTCCCGAAGCTCCGGGTTCCCTGCCGGCCCCGGACGAACGGGGCTTTCCCGAATCCCTCGATCACATGCTGAAGACCCCAGAAGGAAGCAGACCCCCAGCCCGACCAACGCAATCGATCGGGGACGGCGGGAAAGGTTCATGACCTGGATCTCCCGAGAATGGAACCAATGGCTGGCGTGAGTGATCCCAGCAACCTGAGCCCCACCTTTATCGGCGCGCAAGGAAGACAACGACCCAAGCAGGGAATCGCCGTAAGGAAGTAGCCATTTCGGGCTGGTGGACGAAGATTTGATGGAGTGGTGTTCACCCTCTCCACCCGATGGTAGAGACAGGCTCCATGGCCGAATATCAAATCGCAGTCATTCCGGGAGACGGTATCGGAACTGAAGTGGTTCCGGAGGGAATCCGGGCCCTCGAGTCCGCCGCTAGCCGTTTTGGGTTCTCACTCAGCTGGGACGAGAAGGATTGGAGTTGCGACCGGTACCTTCAGGCCGGGAGCTTCATGCCCTACGACGGCATCGAACAGCTCCAGGGGCATGACGCCATCTTCCTGGGGGCCGTAGGGGATCCCCGGGTACCGGATCACGTATCCCTTTGGGGGCTCCTGATCCCGATTCGGCGAATGATGCGCCAGTGGGTGAACCTTCGGCCGGTCCGTCTCATGCCAGGGGTCCCCACCCCCCTGCGAGATCGGGGTCCCGAAGAGATCGACTTCATTGTGGTGAGGGAAAACAGCGAGGGCGAGTACTCGGAAATTGGTGGCCGCCTGGACGTGGGGGGAAAAGCGGAGAGAGCCGAGAGCTTGAGTGTGTTCACCCGGACCGGCGTCGACCGGATCCTTCGCTATGCTTTCGACATGGCAAGGAGTCGACCGAAAAAACACCTGACCTCGGCCACCAAGTCCAACGGCATCATGCATACGATGCCGTATTGGGACGAGCGGTTCCACGCAATCGCCGAGGAATACCCGGACGTCCGCATCGACCAATACCACGTCGATATTCTGGCGGCCAACTTCGTGCTGCACCCCGACTGGTTCGATGTCGTGGTAGGGAGCAATCTCTTCGGAGATATCCTTTCCGACCTCGGTCCGGCGGTGGCCGGGACCATCGGGATCGCCCCGTCGGCGAACATCAATCCGGAAGGGGAGTACCCTTCCATGTTCGAGCCCGTACACGGATCCGCCCCGGACATCATGGGAAAGGGCATCGCGAACCCCATCGGCCAGATCTGGTCTGGAGCCATGATGCTGCGGCACCTGGGAGAAGAGTCCGCGGCTTGGACTCTGGAGAGGGCGATCGAGCGGGTTTTGGATGAGCCCGACCTCCGGACGCGGGACATGGGAGGTCTGGCCACCACCAAGGAGTTGGGGGAAGCGGTGGCCCAGGTGGTGCGGGAGGTTTGAGGAGCGGTCTTTTTCGGCGAGATTACCTGAATGGAAGCTATTTCCGAACTTTACAGTAGCTGGACCGCGTTCCTCCAACCGTACCCGGCTCTCAGGGCCGCTCAGACCGTTGTGGTCTTCTTGGTCCTGGCTTGGATGGCGGATCGTCTGATTACCGGGATCGTTTCACGGACCGTGGCCAAGACCGAGACCGACCTGGACGATCGGCTCCTGGCCATCATGCACCGGCCGGTCTTCTCAACCGTCGCCCTTCTCGGTGTCCTCTTGGCGGTCAACGAGTTCGGGGCGGGGGGAAGCGTCTCCCTCGTTGCGGTACCCGTGGTAAAGACCATCCTCATTCTCATCTGGATGGTGTTCGGCCTGAGGTTCTCCCGGCTTGTACTCAGGGCACTCAAGGACCGATCGGGAAAGTACGACTTTGTGCAGCCCACCACGGAGCCCCTTCTCCGCAACGCCCTCGCTGTCTTTCTCCTTCTGGCCGCCGCCTATGCGATTCTTCTCGCCTGGGATATCGAAGTCACCGGTTTGGTGGCGAGTGCAGGGATCGTAGGGTTGGCCCTCAGCTTCGCAGCCCAGGACACCCTGGCGAATCTGTTCGCCGGTGTCGCGATCATGACCGATCGGCCCTACGCGTTGGGCGACTACATCATCCTGGACAGTGGCGAGAGGGGTGAGGTGACCCACATCGGACTCCGGAGTACCAGGCTCCTGACTCGGGACGATGTAGAAGTCAGCATCCCGAACAGTATCATGGGTGCGGCCAAGATCGTGAACGAGGCCTCCGGGGTGCCCGACAGGTATCGGATCCGTGTGAAGGTCGGGACGGCCTATGGCTCCGATATCGATCTCGTCATGAGGGTTCTATTCGAGGTCGGCAAGGCGCATGAAAAAACCCGGGATTATCCCGAACCTCGTGTCCGGTTCCGAGCCTTCGGTGAATCCAGCCTGGACTTCGAGCTGCTATGCTGGATCGAACAACCGGCTGACCGAGGGGTTGTCACCCACGAGCTCAACTGTTCGGTCTACCAGGCTTTCGCGAAAGCGGGTATCAGTATCCCATTCCCGCAGCGGGATTTGTACATTAAGGAGATGCCGGCCCAATAACCGGCGAACTAGCGCCCTTAGCTCAATTGGATAGAGTACCTGACTTCGGATCAGGGGGTTGGGGGTTCGAGTCCCTCAGGGCGCGTGCAGGAACAGGTCCCAGGACAGCGAAGGAATCCTCTTGGGAGTCAGGCCATTGAAGCTCACTATCGAGGAGAATCGGGAAACCATCAAGAGGTACCGGCACATCAAGCCGGCCTCTCATCCCGGCTCCATACCCTGTTCCGCATCCTGCCCAGGTACCGCCCGGACCTGCACGCTCAGCCGGGGCCACTCGGGGCCCCATATCGCCCATGGCATGTTCAAACGTGTCGTGGCTGTGTGGGATCGGGGATATAAGGTGGCCGAACAAAACATGGCCACGGTAAGACATCTCCGTCCTGATCCTCCCCTTCGGAGGGAAGGCGGGGGCTTTTTCACCACGCTTCGAAACCTCCGAAAAACCCTCGCCCTCAAGGAGCACTACATCGAAGCCGCTCTGTTCTTGGCCTTTGGGCTTGCCATGGCAGGATTCGCCATAGACTGGGCGCTTCGGATCATGGGGCTGAAGTAACCACTCCCGTCAACAACCAGGCTCCACGTTTCTCTGGCATCCCACAGCTTACCAGCGTATCCTCCTCTCTTGTCCTTCAAGAAAGAGAATCGATCCCACGAACGAGGAGGAGGAGATGTCTCGACTCCGATGGATTTTCCTGGGGATGGTGGCGCCTTCGGTCCTTGCTTGCTCCTCGGCCCCGGAGGGTGCTCGGCCTCTCTTTTCGCCTCGAGAAGTCGTCGATCTCGGTGCCGTGGTTACAGAGGACCTGCCCCAGCGGGTTTGGGGGAAAGCCCTGTTAGACCAGTTCGCACCGATGGGGTTCGACCGCCAGAACACCTTTGACATCGTCGAATGGGAGATGGACATCGAAGGGAACCTGGTATCCGGATCAAATGCTTACTATGAGCTTTTCAACCACGGTGGACCCCATATCGATGCCCCCAATCACATCTCCCAAGGTGGGGGCCTGGACTCCTATCCCGTCGAGGTGTTCTCCGGACCGGTGAAGGTTTTTGACACCCGGGATTTCGGAGGTGGACATGCCATTCCGGAGGATGTTTTCCGTGGCAGCGTGAATCCGGGTGACGTGGTGTTGGCTTTCACCGGCTATGTGCTCCCAGAGACGGACGATGCGATTTCAGAGATTTCGGCGCTTACACCCGCCGCGGCCGAGTACCTTGCGGGCCTCCCGGTTCGGGCATTTGGGACCGATGCGTTGAGCGTCGATCCCTTTGGTGCGGTGCCTGTCGAGGGCGGTTCGGCTACGGCCAGGGCCGTTCCGGTGCACCATGCCTTCCTTTCGCGTGCGATACCGGTTTACGAGGAACTCTTCAACATGGACCAACTCATCAATAGGCCGAATTCGGATGCCATGTACTTCGTAGGAGTACCGCTGAGCATCAAAGACGGGGATGGAATGCTCGTGCGGCCGGTGGTCTTCGTGTACTAAAGCCGGCTCAAAGGCCGGGGTTGAGGGAACACCTGAGGAAATCGATGCCCAAACCTTTCAAGCGCTTCAAGAAGGCAGCCAAAGCTGTCGGCGAAGCCCTCGAGCCGTCTCCCTTTGTCGTCAAGGGGGAGAAGGTGGTTTGCCCAATATGCGGAGGGGACGAGTTCCTGTCCTCCCCGGGGAGCATCCTTCAACGGCCGCTATTCCTGAGTTTCACGGCACCGTGGGTCAAGATCGATCGGGAAAGCACCACTCTGTTTTGCACCCATTGTGTACACCTGCTTCACTTCGGCCGCCCTCCCGAGAGGGCCCAGTTTTCCCCAAAAAACGACCCGGACCAGTCCACCTCGGAGAAGAAGAAATGACCCCAGAAGAAATGAAGGAAACCGCCCGTCGTTGGATTCTCGGCATATTCGACAATGCCGACTATGGCCTGATCCAGGAGATGACGACCGAGAAGTACGCTTTCGAGATGCCCCGGCCTGGGGTCATCCCGAAGGATACTCTTCCGGACCTCATCGAAGGGTTTCGAGCTTCGATTCCGGATCTTCATAACGTGATTCATCACCAACTGGTCGATGGTGACACGGTGGTCACCCGCGGGACGACTCACGGCACCAACACCGGACCGCTGGGCGAGATTCCAGCTTCGGGAAACCCCATCACTTCGGATTGGGTGATCTTCACCCGGTTCGAGGGAGACAAGATCGCCGAGGACTGGGAGATCTGGGATGAAATGGGTGTGATGATGCAGATGGGTGCGGTGTCTGGAGGTGACTCATGACCGAGCCCACATCCGTCGCCCAGATCGAACAGGAGGTCTTGGCAGCCAGCAGGGCTCTCGTGGCCTTCGAGAAGGCCAAGGAATTCGATCAGGTAGCGGCTGTCTACGCACGCGAGGCCGTCTTGCAGACCTACAGTGGAATAGTTAGATAGGCCCGAAATCCGGCGAAGTCTCGGGGAGGTTCTCCCCGAGTGCACGGCGAACTTCCCTTTTTTAAAGGCGGCTTCTGGTGGTCTATTCCCCCGACCAGGACGCACATGGTCAGGCCATGCTCGATTTCCTCGAGGGAAAGGAAGCCTTCGAGCTGATCGAACGGGACGACGGCATGATCGCCCCCTCGGGAGGGCCTGAAGCGTATTTCACCGAGCCTGATTCCTGGGCCCAGTACGCCAAGGATGCTTTGGAGCATGTCCATGGGAGAGTTCTGGACATCGGATGTGGAGCCGGCCGCCTCTCACTCGTTCTACAGGAGAGAGGGCACGACGTGGTGGCGGTGGACATCTCGCCTGGGGCTGTGGAGACGTCCAAACGGCGAGGCGTCCGAGATGTTCGGGAGATGTCTGTGACACAGGTTGGGCCCGACCTGGGGACCTTCGACACTATCGTCATGTTTGGAAACAACTTTGGGCTCTTCGGGAGCGAAAAGAGAACCAGGTGGCTGCTTCGGCGATTCCATCGCCTAACGACCGACTCAGGACGGATCGTGGCGGAGTCGCTAAACCCATATCAGACCGATGAGGAGATTCACCTGGGCTACCACGAAAGAAACCGGCGTCGGGGCCGCATGGGTGGCCAGATCCGGGTTCGGGCTCGCTATAAGAACCATCGCACCCCGTGGTTCGATTACCTCCTCGTTTCGGAAGAGGAGATGAGGGGTCTTCTGGAGGGGACCGGCTGGCGGCTGGAGCATGTGTTCGATTCGGGGGAGGGCCCCTATTCGGTGGTGATCGGAAAGAACTGACTTCTTTCTCGATGGCGTGGGGTAGGAGTTCCGAGACCACTAATGCCGGCGACTGGCGGAGAGGAGGTGACGTATGAAGGGTTTGCTCCCCATTGTCCCCGTTCTCCTGAGCTTGTTCGCCACTGTTTCCTGCGATGGCCTTCTCGGCCCGGATGAGGATAGGCGGGTTGGGGTCATCGCATTCTACCAACAGCCGGTGACCATCGGTGTCCCCGATACCGTCCAGCTCGGCGAGCGGTTTGAAGTCTCCGTCCTGACATACGGTGGTGGGTGTTTGAGCGAGGGAGAGACGAAGATCCGGGTCAGAGGACTTCAGGTCGACGTCACCCCCTTCGACATCCACAGTGGGGCGAGAGCCTGCACGGACGACCTCAGGTTCTTCCCTCACCAGACGACCGTTGCCCTTCCGACACCCGGATTGGCCCGGTTCCTCTTCCATGGGAAGCAGGAGCCCGACGGACTTCGCATCACCGTGGGCCGAGATGTCTACGTGGAGAGCAGAAAGTCGCTGACGTCGATCAATGGCTTCGGGTATTCCGATCCCACGCCGGGTTTCACAAGAAGGCCGGTCTGGTGGATTGCCGCCTTCTCCGAGATGTGGATGATCCCCATACCCTGACCTGCATGTTCCGGGTGGAGGACACAGATAAGGCCCTGGCCTTCATTGAGACTCCCGAAGCCGAGCAGGGGAAAGCCGACTCCGGAGTCATCGGGGAACCGGAAGCTATCTGGCTCGAGGACCTCTGACTTAGATCCTCGCCTGAAGCGTATAAAGCTTGTGGTACCGTCCCTCACGGGCCATGAGCTCGGCGTGGCGTCCGCTCTCCACGATTTGACCGTCCTCCACGACCAGGATCAGGTCGGCACGCTGTATGGTGGACAACCTGTGAGCGATGACCAGAGTCGTCCGGCCCTGGAGGAGTTGCTGTAGGCTCTCCTGGATAAGCGTTTCGCTCTCCGTGTCGAGGCTGGAGGTGGCCTCGTCCAGGATCAGGATTCGGGGGTTCGCCAGGATGGCCCGGGCGATGGTCACACGTTGCCTCTGGCCGCCCGATAGCTTCACCCCCCTTTCGCCGATGATCGTGTCCAATCCGTCGGGGAACCGGTCCGTGAACTCTTTCACATGGGCCCTGTAGGCGGCTTCCTCCAACTCGTGGTCGGTAGCGTCTGCCCGGGCGAAGAGAAGGTTTTCCCGGATGGTGCCGTCAAAGAGGAAGTCGTTCTGAAGGACGAGCCCGAGTTGGTCGCGATAGCTTGAGAGCTTCACCTGCCGAAGGTCCACACCGTCCACCATCACCCGACCCTGATCCGGTTCGAGGAAGGTGGCTGCCAGTCCGGCCATGGTGCTTTTTCCGGATCCTGAGCTCCCAACCAACGCAACCACCGTTCCGGGTTCGGCCTCGAACGAGACGCTCTTGAGGACCGGCTTGTTCTCCTCGTATCGGAAGTGGACATCTTCGAACACGAGCCGGCCTTCGATGAGAGGCATGGTGACTGTCCGGACCGGATCGTCATCCTCCCTTGGCCAGGACAGGAGCTCGGCCGTACGGTCCAGGCCGGCGAACGCCTCCGTCATTTGGGTGCCGATGTTGGCCATCTGGATGATAGGTGCGATGAGGAACCCCAAGAACAACGTGAAGCTGAACAGATCCCCCAACGTGAGGTTCCCTTCGACGATCTGGGTGCCGCCGTAGCCCATGACCAGGACGCTGGCCAAACCCATGAGGAAGGCGCCCAGACTGGAGACGCCGCTAGAGGTCGTGAGAGTCTTCTTCACGTTTTCGAAGATGCGGAGGACGCCAGCTTCGAAGATCTCCCCTTCCTTTTCGACGGCGTGGAAGCCCTTGATAATCCTGACACCTCCAAGGGCCTCTGTCAGACGGCCCGTTACCTCAGCCCGGATCTTCCCTCGTTCACGGAACGCCGGCCTGAGGATCTTGAACGCCCGGGTCGAGACGAGGGCGAAGGCCACCAGGGGCACGATGGCCATGGCGGTCATGACCGGGCTGATGCGGATCAGGAACACGCCCGCCACCAAAGCTGTGACGACTCCTCCCACGAGCTGCACCAGACCGGTACCCACCAGGTTTCGCACGCCCTGAACGTCGTCCATGATCCTGGAAACCAGTTCCCCGCTCTTGGTGTCATCGAACAGCCGCACCGGGAGTTGGAGAACGTGTTTCTGGACCTGGCTTCTCAGCTGGGCAATCAGGTGTTGTGCTTCCACGCTGAGAACCATAGCGAGGGTGTAGGACGTCACTGCCTGAACGGCCACTGCTCCCCCGACAAGAGCCAGAAGCGTGTAGAGGAGACCGATGTTTCCGTCCGCGATGACTTCGTCGACGAGGTATTTCGTGGATGCCGGAAGAACAAGGCCTGCCAACCTGTTGATGAGGATCAGCAGAAGCCCCAGCGCAATCAGCCAGCGGCGTGGCCAGATGATCTCTCTGAAGGCGTGTTTCAGACTAGCGCCGGAAACCTTGGTGGTTTTTGGTTTGGAAGGTTCTGCCATTAGCTGTTTCGTCGTGCTTGTCCGTCGAGGGGTGACCTGGTCGGCCCGAAATTTACCACCGGAAGTATAGCTAGCGGCGAAAGCGGGACCACCCTTAGATTCGAGCCATACGAACAATCCAATGAAGCGGCTCGAGGAGAAGCACACTTGGCGCCCGACACCCCCAGCCCGCCGCCGCCGCCGCGGATGGCTCTAAAACCGACTCGCGTTCGGGCTCTGCTCGGTATCTGGGAGCTGGACGGCGAAATGATCCGGTTCCTGGAAGATCCGGTCACCGGTGAGCTGGTCGCTCTGACGTGCGGAGGCGGTCGGGTGAACCCCATGCGGGTGATCTCTCACGGGACCCGTATGATCGAGTCCGAGATAGAGCAGGAGCTGAAACCAAAACCCGAGGACTCCTCACCGAAGCCGCACTAGATATCCTGCTTCGTCCAGGTCCAGGTCGTACTCCTCCACGAACCGCTCGATTTCCGATCCCAGGGTATTTCGCACCACCCCCGGTAGTACCGGCGGCCGTCGAACCCCGCCGCCTCTGCCGGTGATGATGTGGATGACCTTTCCTCTGGAGATCCGAGAGTGGGTCGTCACGAAGTCCCTCACCCGGCGTTCCGCCTCGAGAGCCGTATCTCCGTGCAGATCAAGGGTGGCCACGGGCGTAGCGTCCAGTAGATCTCCTGAGAACCTGAGTTCATGACCAGGCCGTCGCCCACGCTTCTTCTTTCTTCTTCCCACGCTTTAATCCCGGTCAGGAATCCCGGCCTGGCGCCGGAGCCCCGGAAAACCACCTAGGCTCCAAACAGCTCCCACGGCGGGTAGTTCTTCCACTTTCCTCTGGTGAAGTCCGGGAAGTCGACGGGGGCTCCACCGTTGGCGACAGACCACTCGGACAATGGTGTCACGGCGCTGATGGCCGCAGCGTCGTAGACGTTCATGTCCGTGGGGATGCCCTCGCGAAGGCACTTGATGAGGCGGTAGTCCTCCATGAAGTCCATGCCGCCGTGACCGGCTCCCGCGGACTGTTCAGCCATCTCCTTCCAGAGGGGGTGGTCGTACTCCTCGAGCCAATCGCTTGCCTCGTCCCAGGAATGGGATTGCTCGCTCATGCCTTCGATGTACACCCGATGTGGGTAGCCCTGGAAGATCCCGTTGGTCCCTTGGACCAGGTTGATCCGATCATAGGGCCGAGGGAGGTTGCAGTCGTGCCCGACAATGATGGTCCGGCCTAGTTGGGTCTGGATGATGGACGTGTTCACATCGCCGCAGACGTAGGTCTCCTGCCTCTTGGGATGGCCCTCGGGATAGTTGTCCCGGGCCCAGTTCTGGAGGCCCTTGGAGGGGCTGCTCATGGATACCAGGGTCGCGAAAGCGTCGCCCCGGTTGATGTCCATGCAATTCGCCACGGGCCCAAGCCCGTGAGTGGGGTACAGGTTCCCGTTTCGGTCCATGGAGTGGGCTCGTCGCCAGAGGCCCTCCCCGGAATCGGCGAACTTGATGCCCCGGAGGTCGTGGAGGTATCCCCCCGCCCCGTGGACGATCTCGCCCATGATTCCCTGTTTCACCAGGTTGAAGCAGAGCATCTCCATTCTGCCGTAGTTGCAGTTCTCCATCATGATGCAGTGCTTCTGGGTCCGCTCCGCGGCCTCCACCATGGCCCAACAATCGTCCAGCGTATACGCGGCCGGAACCTCCGTGGCTGCGTGCTTCCCATTCTCCATGGCGGCCAGGACGACGGGAACGTGCCACTCCCAGGGAGTGGCCGTGTAGACCAGGTCCAGCTCCTCCTCGGCGCACAGGCGCTCGAAGTCCGTTTCGCCCTGGGTGTAGAGGGCGGGTCGTGCGAAGCCGGCCTCCTCGATGAGCGTGGCGGACCTTTCGGCGTGTTCCGGGACGATGTCGCAAACCGCCGTGATCTCGCAGCCCTCGATGCGGAGGAGATTCCGGACGTGGGCCGTTCCCATCCCTCCTACTCCCACGTAGCCGATTCGTACGAGGTCGATGGGGGGAGCTGCGAAGGGCTGATCCGGAGCGGCTCCCAGGTCGGGCCGTTGGAGGCGGGGCTTCCCAGCCGTCTCCTCACTGCCCGGGGTGCAGCCGCCAAGGGCAGCCAGCCCGAGGCCCGCGGCACCCATCTTGAGAAGGTCCCGCCGGGGAAGGCCCTTTCCCTCCGGTTGGGTCTCGTGGTTCACTCGTATGGTCGGATCGGATTTGGGACGGTCGGTCATGGTATCCTCGTGGGTACGTCCTGTGCTAGTTGTCCAGGTCCCTGGGGTCACGGTATCTGAGTCTGGCAAGTGCAGCCGGGTCGGACTCGCCGGCGGCCACCGGCCTCATTATGAACCGATAGCGGTAGTCTTCATAGGGCAAAGAGTATTCCGGTAGGGCTGTTGGGCCCCAGGAGGTAATCCCGCCAACCCCCATCTGCCGGAAGTCCACGTTCAGGGCCACCAGGTCTCGTTCTCTCAACTCCCCTGAGTGGCGCTGGTCTTTCTCGGGACCGTCGTCCAGATCTTCCTGGGTGAAGTGGAGGGCGCTCGTGCTGAGGAACGTTAGCTCCCCTATGGTCTCACCCTCCCCGCCCCCGGCCATCACCATCAACCCGGCACCGTCACTTCCTCGTCGCAGGGTCATCCACCGGACATCGGTCTTATTCCCGGATTCCTGCGGCCTCACGTAGGGGTGATATTGGTCGGTTACCAGGCCTTCGTGGATCATGACGGGGGTCCCGGCCTTCCGGTCCCAATGGGACTCATGAGGTCCCCTCCCGAACCATTGGAGCCGGTCGAACTCTCTGGGCAGTTCCATCCTCATTCCGAACCGAGGCATCCGTGGATGATTGCCATCTCCGGCATCCAGGGAGCTTTCGACGATGACGTCCCCGTTCCCCAGGATCGTGTAGGCGGTGGTGTACCGGGCCCCATCCTCGAAGGGTAGGGCTCCCTTCACCTCAACCCTGACGGCGGACGGTGCGATGCGGCTGACGTCGACGGCCTCCACCTGCAGGTCGGTGCCGACTTCTTTCCAAACCCCCAGGCGGGTTTGCCACCTTCCCCCGTAGTCGTTGTCGGTGGGGGCCCGCCAGAAGTTGGGTCGAGGCCCGCGCTGAAGGAGCTCTACTCCCTGAAAGGCAAAGGCCGCGATCTCCCCAGTCGTCCCGTCGATCTCCAAGCCGAAATCTCGGCCGGCCACAATGATTCTCCCGGCCCGGCTTTCCACCTCCACCCGAGGAAGATCCGCCGGATCCCGTTCCCTCAACCGGGGCCCCGGCTCCAGCGGGAACTGGTGAAATGCCACCTGTGTTCCGGCAGGGAGGACACCGACGTCCTGGTCCTGGACAATGGCGAGAGTCAGATGGTACTCGGCCCCGGGGGCGGCCTGGAAAGCCCGAACAGGAACAGGTACTTCTCCTTCCTGTTGGGCTGAGAGATCGGGGACCGGGAGGTGCCCGTCCTGTATAGGTGTGCCGTCCTCCAGGAGCCTCCACTCGAGTCCCAGCCCCTGAAGAGTTTTGAACTCGTAGTCGTTCTCGAGTCGAACCACGGAGCCTGAGGGGTCGACGAGCTCAGCGTCGATCCACTGGTACACCTGCCGAACCTCGTAGTAGTGAGGGTTCGGCATCCGGTGGGGTTGGACCAGGCCGTTGATGAGGAAGTTTCCGTCCGACGGTGTTCCCGGTGGGCCAAAATCTCCCCCGTAACCCCAGATGCTATCGCCGGCCTCGGTTACCGTCGCCAACCCCTGATCGACCCAGTCCCAGATAAAGCCGCCCTGTAGGGACGGGTACCGGTCGATGAGCTCCCAGTAGTCGGTGAAGTTGCCGACGCTGTTCCCCATGGCATGGGCGTACTCGCACATGATGAGAGGGCGCTCGGGATCGGACTGGGCGTACTCCTCCAGGTGCTGGAACCCTGCATACATGGGCACGTAGATGTCCGTATTCCAATCCTGGAGAGCCCTTTCGTATTGAACCGGGCGAGTGTCGTCCCGGGCCTTCGTCCACTCGTAAGCGGCGTAGAAGTTCACGCCGTTCCCGGCTTCGTTCCCCATGGACCATATGATGACCGAGGGGTGATTCTTGTCCCGCTCGACCATCCTTCTCATGCGGTCGACATGGGCCAGCTCCCATTCGGGGTTGTTACCCAGCGTGACGTCCGGGTTATAGCCCATGCCATGGGACTCGATGTTCGCCTCCGCCACGATGAACAGCCCCTCCTGGTCGGCCAGCTCGTACCAGAGGGGATCGCTGGGGTAATGGGAGGTCCGGACGGCGTTCATGTTGGCTGCTTTGATGAGCCGGAGGTCCTCCACCATCCGTTCCTCGGAGATGACGTGCCCCGTGAAGGGATCGTGCTCATGGCGGTTCACGCCCTTGATGGTGATGGGCACCCCATTCACCTGCAGGAGGCCGTCCTTCACCTCGACCGTTCGGAACCCGACCCGCTGGCGGATCACTTCCAGCGTGTCGGCCGACTCGTCCAGGAGTGTCAGGTAGAGGTCGTAGAGGTTCGGGGTCTCGGCGGTCCAGGCTCGCACGGGTCCGACCCCCATCCGAATCGAGGCACTTCCTTCCTCGCCGATCGTGGGGGTGTTCATGGCGATGCGGGGGGAGGCGATCACAGAGCCGTCTTCCGGGTCGACGACTTCCATTGCCACGGTCACCGGGGTGGGCGAAGCGTCTCCATAGTTGGCAAGGTCCACCGAAACTTCCAGCTGCCCGTCCCGATAATCGTCATCCAAACCGGCTTTCACGAAAAAGTCCCGGATGTGGACCTCGGGGGAGGACCAAAGGAAAACGTCCCGCTCAATTCCGCTGATCCTCCAGAAGTCCTGGCACTCCAGATAGCTGCCGTCGCTCCAGCGATAAACCTCCACGGCGAGGACGTTCTCCCCAGGGCGGACGAAGTCGGTGATGTTGAACTCGGCTGGAAGCTTGCTCCCCTGGCTGTACCCGACCCTCTCGCCGTTGACCCAGAAGTACATGGCCGACTTCACGGCACCAAAGTGGATGAAGGTTTCCCGCCCTTCCCATGAATCGGGAATTGTGAACGAGGTCCTGTACGATCCTACGGGGTTGTAGTCGTGGTGGATGTAGGGTGGGTTCTTCTCGAACTCATAAGGATGGTTCAGGTAGATCGGCACCCCGTACCCCTGAACCTCCCAGTTCGAGGGGACGGGCG
Organism: Gemmatimonadota bacterium; assembly: GCA_013043565.1. Classification (GTDB taxonomy): domain Bacteria; phylum Gemmatimonadota; class Gemmatimonadetes; order Longimicrobiales; family Gaopeijiaceae; genus JABDNZ01. The sequence continues at coordinate 14,662 of JABDNZ010000235.1, forward strand.
TGAGGTCCCATGCCGAATCGTCGAACCCTTCGTCCTGGAATCCGTCAGGACGTTCCGCGGGGCTTCGGACCCAGTTGAAGCGCCACATTCCATTGAGCAACTGGAAGAACTCCGAGCCTCCCCTGGCGTCTTCTTTGGCCAAACCCACGGTCTCGAAGGGAAAAGCGGTGGCCCTGGGAGGCTCCTTGTTGATGCCGACGATCGAGGGGTTCTCCCAGTCGGGAACGGCCTGGGATGTCGCCGACTGCGGCACAACCGTTGTTATAATGACCGACGTCGTCAGAAGGAGTACGGGGATTCTCACGGGTGACTTCCTGCCTTGGCGGCGGACGTTACGAGGCCGACCGGAAGAGCCCGGTCGGCGGACTATGAGGTTGGATCCTAGGAAGCAGAATACAAAACGGCCAGGGGCTTCATGTGCCCCTGGCCGCAAAGGTCTTGTGGTTCAGGGACTCCTCAACCCTCCTTCTTCACTCCCTTGAACGGAACCTCCCCACCTCCCCGCCTTCCTCCCGAGGTGGTTACGGTTCCCTCCATGGTCGTCCCCGAAACCGTTCCCACAAAGACCATGGAGATGGCCTGTTGCCCCATGGCCCTACTGACGGTGAACGTGAGCTTGCCGTCTTCCATCATCCCGTCCTTGATCTGGATCGGGTCGGGCGCTGGAACGTTCCGACCGCCGCCGCCGCCCGGCCGCCGGCCCATGCGTGCGAACTCGGTTGTTCCGGTAACCGTGGTGCCTTCCTGCTGGAAGGTGAACTCCATGCTCCGCTCCATGGCCTCGCCAGCGCGACCCGGTGCGGAGTAGGTGAGTGTCCATGTACCCGTAACGTCCTGTGCCTCCAGGCCCGGAGCCAGGAACAAGAGCATGATGGCCAACAGGCCGAGGGGAGTAGAGCGGCGCATGAGTACCTCCTGAACTGGTGAACAAATAGCTGTCCTTTTGTCGATACTTTTTGACACCGGCCGGCCCAGTTTTGTTAAGGCGGGTTACGTTCTACCTTCACAGCTTCGATTCCGCACCCGCACACCAGGCATCTTCATGGGGGTTCTCATGCAGCGCAGCCGGCTCTACATGGCTTTCATTCTTCTGGCCATCCCATCCGCCCTTTGGGGCCAGTCCAAGCGGACCTTCACCGTCGATGACGCCCTGAACGTCACATCGGCCAGCGTGGCAGCCGCCACGGATGACGCCCGGTGGCTCGCCGTCACCGTGTCCACGCCCCGAGGCCGGATGGGGACGGACCATTTCCGATTCGGGGATCCAACGTATGTCGGGCCGTCCAAGGCGGACCTGATGGTCATGGACGCCGAGACCGGCGGTGCGAGACCTGTCTTCGAAGAATCGGTCCAGGTTCAGAGCCTCTCCTGGTCTCCAGACGGAAGCCGATTGGCCTTTCGCCGATATGTGGACGAAAGGGTCCGATTGGAGGTGTGGAATCGCGACTCGGGACTTGTCGAGATGGTAAATCTGAGCCCGAGCAGGGAGTTGGCCTGGGGCGGACCTCTGATCTGGTTTCCGGACGGGAGCGGTCTCCTGGTGGCTCTACGGACGCCGAGCTGGGCCCAGGAGGCGAGGGCTGCGTACGAGGCTATGGAGTTCGGGCCAATTGTGGTCCAGGACTCCTCTGAACCCTTCTTGTCATGGGATGCCGTTCGGAATCGTGGCAGCCTCATGGAGCTGGCCAGGGTAGATCTGGATTCGGGGGCGGTGACGGAGCTGGCCCAGGAAGGGTCGTACCAGGATCTGAGGATCGCAGAGGACGGTTCCCATATCACCTACACGACCTCCACACCGCTCAAGACCTCATACGAACGTGGCGAGGGTACGGAGTACGCCTACTTCAAGTTGGACCTGACCGAAGGAGCCGCGCCCGTCGAGGTGATGGAAAAGGGTGAGCGCCGCATCAGGCCCAATTGGAAGCCGGACGGATCCGGATTCGTCTACGCCAGGGAGGGGGATGTCTTCTTCAAAAGCCCTGGAGCGGACAGTGCCCAGAACCTGACGGAAGAGTATCGGGTGCCTCTGACGGAAGCCGACTCGACCAAGAGGAGCTTTTCCATCGATCGATGGGATCCGGAAGGCGAGGCCCTCCTTCTCCGCGCCCAGGACGGGTACTACCTGATGGAGATTGGGGAGGAACCCGAACTGGTTTGGGCCTTTCCCGGAGAAAGCCGGAAGGAGTGGGGCGAGGCACCACGGCTCAGCATCCTCCAGTGGACGGAAGATGGCCGGTACCTGTATGCCTCCCGGGCGGTTCGGGACCGTTGGGATCGTGGCCTGGTTCGCTACGATCTCCAGGGGAACCGGGGGGAGATTCTTGTGTCCGACACCGACGTGTATCGTAGCTGGACCGTCGCGGAGGACGGATCCCGGGTGGTCTTCCGTCGATCCGACGGCGACCGTCCCGACGAGATCTGGACCGCGGATGGTGACTTCGGAGACGCAAAGCCGCTCACCGACTTCAATTCTTGGCTCGACAATGTGGTGTTGTCCAAGAGCCAGCTGATCAAGTACTACGACGTGGACGGCGAGGAGCTGTATGGCGTCTTGCACCTTCCGGCAAATTACGAGGAGGGGAAGGCCTACCCGCTTGTCGCCGAGATCTACGAGACCTTTTTCGACAACGGCTACAGCTACAGCGCGCAGACCTTGGCAGCCCAGGGTTGGATGGTCCTCCGACCGTCGGTGGACCTGGAGATCGGGTTTCCTGGTGAGGCTTGGATGAAAGGCGTTACGACCGCCATCAATTCCCTCATGGACAAGGGGATGGTGGACGGCAGGCAGCTGGGGATCCATGGGACCAGCTATGGGGGCTACGCCGCTAGCCTGATCATCACGCAAACGGATCGCTTTGCGGCGGCCATCAACATTTCCGGGAAAGTGAACATCATCTCGTTCCTGGGTGATTCGGAGAAGATCACGACCCGGAACTACAATGCAGCGGAGGAGGGGCAAGACCGCCTCGGCGCCACGCTCTGGGAACAGCCTCAGAAGTATTGGGAGCACTCCGCGGTGGTGAATGCGGACCGGATCACCACGCCCCACCTCCTCCTCACCGGTCACGGAGACTGGAACGTGCCGGACACCAACACCCGGGAGATGTACTACGCTCTGCGGCGCCTGGGGAAAGAAGTGGTCTGGGTGAACTACATGCGGGCCGGTCACGGAGCCGGAAGAGCCGGTTTGGAAGAGGACTACCGGGACCACTGGCGCCGGATCATCGAGTGGTACGACACCCACTTCAAAAAGGCGGTGGAGGAGGACGAAAAGGGAAGCTAAGGCGCCTCCAGCACCACCTTCCCGAGGTTCTTCCGGTCGTGGAGGTACCGGTGGGCCTCCACGGCCCCGTCCTGGTCCATCGGGAACGTCCGGTCCATGATAGGCTTCCAACGCCCGTCAACCACTCCCCGGAAGATCTCCTCCAGGGCCGGGCCCATGATGGCCTCCTTCTCCTTCAGGTAGAGGAGGTGGACTCCGAAGACTCCCTGATTCGGGATCACCAGGGATAGAGGATGGATGGACCCGGTTCGGAACCGGGCCAACGCGGCCTTGGGCCAGCTCCGCTTCCTTCCGGGCATCGCCTCGCTCATTCCGTAAAACACGACCCTGCCCAGGGGATTGAGCATCCTCCGGATGGCTTTTGTGGCGGGTCCGCCCACAGGGTCCAAGGCTATGTCCAGCCCCGGTTTCCCTCCCAGGGCAGCAAAGAGCTCGTCCGCCCACGCTCCTCTGGAATCGAAGCAGGCCTCGGCCCCCAGTTCGTCCACCACAAACGCCCTTTTTTCGGCCTTTCCTGCTGTCCCGTAAACTCTCAGTCCTCGATCGACAGCCAACTGAACCGCGGCGGTCCCGACGCCACCTCCGGCGCCAAGAGTGAGAGCCGAATCGCCTTCCCTGGCATGGCCGGTCTCGAACAGGCAGACCCAGGCTGTCAGGAAAACCACGGGAATACCTGCTGCTTCGATAGGGCTGAGGGTCTCCGGATAGGGAAAAGCCTGCTCGGCCCCTACGATGACATCCTTCGCATATCCACCGAACCGAAGGAGCGCCACGGCCCGGTCTCCTTCCTTCCAGCCCTCGACCCCGTCCCCGACCCCCGCCACCTGACCGGCCACCTCGAACCCCGGCGCATAGGGGAGGTCGGGCACCTTTCCATAGAGGCCCACCCGCTGAAGAAGATCGGCGAAGTTCACCCCGGTGGCGGCCACACGGAGGTGCAGTTCACCCGGCCCCGGATCTGGAAGCTGGATCTCCCGTTCTTCCATGACCTCCGGGGATCCGAATCGGGGTATCTGGATGGCGACGGTGGTTCGGGGCATGACTTGGCCTCCTGTGGCCAAAGGGGGGACGGCTCACCTACTCGGGCATTACCAGAAAAACAAGACCAGGGCCACCGTGGCCACTACGGCTCCGATGGACAGGACATCAAAGAGAAGATCACGCTCCTTGAAGGGATCCTCGGACTCGGACACCTGGACGGGTGCTGCCTCGGGCCTCTCCTCCGGCCAAGCCAGAGAGATGCCGGCCAGCATGACGAACAGCGCGATCCCCGCCACCCACATCTGGTCCAGGAAGGCGGCGTTCGGGGTGAGCCACTTCACGATGATGGTGACGGGGAGAGTCAGGGCCATGACCCACACCGCTCCTTTGGAGGTAGCCCGTTTCCAGAAGAGCCCGCCGAGAAATACGACCGCGACGCCTGGGGTGATGAGGCCCCAGAACTCCTGGATGTAGGAGAAGATCCGTTCGAAGCTCACCAGGAAGGGGGCCCAGGCCCACGCCAGAAGCAGGAACACCACCGTGCTGGTTCGCCCCACGGTGATGAGGCGGCGTTGGGATGCGTCGGGTTTCATGTGACGGTGGTAGAGGTCCACGGTGAAGATGGTCGCCGTCGAGTTCAACATGGAATCCAGCGAGGACATGATGGCGGCGATGAGGGCAGCCAGCATGAGCCCAGCCAAGCCTCCGGGAAGGAGGTTCGCAATGAGGATGGGATAGGCCATGTCGGACCGGGTCAGTTCATCGGCGTAGAGCACGTAGGCCATGATTCCCGGGATGACAGCAATAAACGGGATGAGGAGCTTCAAATACGCCGCGAACACGATACCATAGCGGCCCTGCCGGAGGTCTTTAGCGCCCAGGGTTCGCTGCGTGATGAACTGGTTGCAGCCCCAGTAGAAGAGGTTCGCGATCCAGAGCCCGCCGAAGAAGATGGCGAACCACGGGAGTTCCGGGTGATCCAGCGGGAGGACCATGTGGAATTTGTCCCCCGCCTCCTCCATGAGGGTACCCCATCCGCCGACGGCCTTCAGCCCCAGCCACGCCGTGAGGGCCCCGCCCAGGAGGAGCATGGTTCCCTGAATCAGGTCCGACCACACCACCGCCTTCAGTCCTCCGTAGGCCGTGTAGGCCCCCGCGAACACCGCCAGAATCGTCACCCCCCACCAGAGGGGGAGCCCGAACATGGTCTCCAGAGCCAACCCGCCGGAGTAGAGGACCGTGGCCATGGCCACGAAGGTGTAGGCCAGAATCATGTAGATAGCCAACCAACTCCGGGCTCCGACACTGAACCGCCGCTCGAGGTACTCCGGCATGGTCGTGACCCGGTTTGCCAGGAAGGCCGGCAGGAACCAACGAGCTACGATGACCAGGGTGATGGCCGACATCCACTCATAAGCAGCCACGGCCAAGCCGAAGTCGGCGCCCTGGCCCGCCTGACCCACCAGTTGCTCGGTGGAGATGTTGGATGCGATGAGGCTGATGCCGATGAGCCACCAGGGGAGGTTTCGGCCGGCCAGGAAGTAATCGGCCGCCACCTTTTCCCGGCGCGAGACAACGACGGCCACCACGGCGATGACCACGAAATAACCGATGAACGCCGTGAGGTCGAAGGTGGAGAAGTTCATCAGAACTCCAGAACGAGGAAGACGGGTCGATGGTCGGAGGCGACCCCTTCTTCAAGGACACGGTACTCCAGCACACGGAACCCGGTCCTGGGCCGGATAAGAATGAAGTCGATCTCCCTGGCCGGCTCGTCGGCAGGGAAGGTAAAGGTAGAGAAAGGCTTCTCGGGAACGGCCCATTCGGTCGCCAGGAGCTCCATGACCGGTGATCCCGGGAGGGAATTGAAGTCGCCGGCCAGAACCACCAGCCCCTCCTCGTCGTTCAAAGCCTCCATGAGGGTGGTGGCCTGAGCCAGTCTCTCCTCTTCGGTCCGATAAAAGTGGATCCCCGAAACGACCGCCTCACGCCCCGTTCCCGGAAGCCGTACCCGGGCAGTCAGGGCCGTCCGAGGCTCCGCGCCGTCGGGCAGCCGGTGGTTGGCCCAGTCTAGAACGGGCAGTCGGCTCAACAGCGCCATCCCGTACTGGCCGCCCTGGTAGCCCATGAAGTCACCGAAGAGAGCCTCCGTCCCGGTGAGGCGGGCGTACTCGGCGGCCTGGTCCACCCCTCCTGTTCGTTCCACCACACGATCGATCTCCTGGAGTGTCACGACATCCGGCTCGACATCGTTGATGACCGTTGCGATTCGCTGGAGGTCGAGGACACCGTCCATGCCCTCCCCATGGTGCGTGTTGTAAGCCAGGATCCGCAGGGTATCGGTGGCCGGGAACGGCGTGACCGGGGTGATCCCGTTTAGTCCGACGACCGTCCCATCCAGCCCCCAGCCCGGATCGATGGCCACCTCCAAATGGGCAAAGGCCGTCGTCACCAGGTCCACGGCGCCGGGGGACTCGTCGGGGGTGCCCACGTCGGCGGAGGGCCCGCTTGCGACATAGAAGACCGTTGTCTCCTCTGGGGACTCACCCCCGTGCCCACCCTCCACCGTCCTGCCGTGGTCCGTGGTCACGAGGATCAGCCAGTCCTCCTCCGGGAACGTCGGCCGGCGGTGGATGGCCTCCACGAGTCTTCCAAGCTGACTGTCGGCCGTGGCGATGGCGTCCCGGTACTCCGTACCGATCCCGCCGATGTTGTGGCTGATCTCATCCGGCGATCCGACGTAGACGAAAAGGATGTCCGGATCTCCGGTTCGGAGCTCTTCCACGGCGTAGTCCACGGAGATGCTATCGGCCTCCAACCAACCATGATCGTACCCGTTGAGCACGATCTTCCGGTCGATCCCGTCTCCGATGAGAGGTCCCCCGGAGTTCTCCGCAACCAGAGGCAGCCAGTCAGCCACGGCAAAGGTGTTCAACTCAGGCCGGACCGATTCGATGCGGGTCAGGAGATCGGGATAGGTGGAGTAGTTGTTGGACGTGAAGTTGTTGGAGAGAACACCGTGCTTTTCGGGCCATACCCCGGTGAGGATGCTGGACCAGCAGGGCCCGCTCACCGTGGGTCGGGCAGCCTCCGCTGTCTCGCTGAAGGTTCCGGTGGCTGCCAGGGAGTCGAACACCGGCGTGGGGACCTCTCTGAGAACGTCGGGCCGCACCCCGTCCCATCCCACCAGGAGGACCTTCGGGGTGGGGGCCGCCTGGGGGTCTGCTGGAGCCTGGGGGTATGCTGGCGCCCCGCCCAGAGTGAGGATCAGGGCGCTCATGGCCACCAGGCGCATCGTCATCTTGGATCTCAACAGACTTCCTCCTCTGGGTTGAGTTTGGCCATCACGGCCGCCACGTCCTTCTCATACCGGTCTGCCTTCTCGGCGGTCGGCTCCTCGTCGGCGTGAGCCGCAAGGGTGCGAATCTCACGGAGCCCCAGGACGGCCCGCTCCTCTTCCGGTCCTATCAGGTGGTTGATCCTGAGGGCCGAGAGGAGCTCGGTGGGTTGGGTCGGGGGCTGGACCGAGCAGACCGGGAGAGCGTTCCGGAGGGCTGCCTCCAAACGGGCCCAGGCCTCGAAAATCCGGGCGGCCGGGGAAGTGTCAGGGTCGGTCATCGCAACATGAAACCGTGCTTGAGGGGATCGTTCGGATCGAGCAGGATCTCGTTTCGACCCGTGATGTAAGAGGTTCCCGAGACCCGGGGGATCACGGCGTCATAGTTACCGAACCGAGTGGTCTCCTCGACCTCCCCCGTGAAAATGGTGCCAAGAATGCTCTCCACCCTGAACGGCTCCCCAATGCCCAACTCCCCCCGAGCGAAGTGGATGGCCGCCCGAGCGCTGACTCCGGTCCCGGTGGGGCACCGGTCTACTTCTCCGTCGGCGAAGACGCAGACGTTCCGGCTGTGATTCCGTGCATCCCGGGCCTCGCCGACAAGGATGGTGCCGTAGAGGAATCCCAGATCTTCTTCGAATGGATGCTCGATGGGGAAGGTGTCCATGACGGCGCGCTTGATCCTCATTCCCACGTCTATGAGCGTCCTGAATCCGGTGTGGTCGAGGGTGACGCCCAGGTCGTCCGCCCGACAAAAAGCGTAGTAGGCCCCTCCGAAGGCCACATCGTATGGGACGGTGCCGAGCCCGTCCACCGCTACCTCCCGATCAAGAGCGAGTACAAAGGAGGGGACGTTTTGGAAGGAGGCCCGTTCGATCTTTCCGTCGCTCCTTTCAGGGAAGGCTGTAACCCGGCCGGCCGGCGTGTCCAGGCGAATCACCGTACCCTCCTCGGTCTCGTCCAGGGGGACCGCACCCCCCTCGACCCCGGCCATGGCCAAGCCGATGATCCCATGGCCACACATGGTGCTGAACCCTTCGTTGTGAATGAACAACACCCCGGCGTCCCCATCCTCGGTCACCGGCTCGGTGAGGATCGCTCCGTACATGTCGGCGTGGCCCCGGGGCTCCCACATAAGAGCAGTCCTAAGGGTATCCAGGTGCCGCGTGGCATGCCGTCGCTTCTCCAGGATGGTGCTTCCCGGGATATGCGGAAGCCCGCCGGTAATGATTCTCAGGGGTTCACCGGCTGTATGGACG
>JABDNZ010000238.1 GCA_013043565.1 Gemmatimonadota bacterium
CCCTGCTCTGGGTTCTGCGGCGGTGGGGCCTCGGTCAGAATGTACCCGTCGGCGACTGCCTGCCACCACGGGACCCCGGTCGGCGGTTGTGGAAGCATCTGCCGATTACCACCAACATCGATGAAGCTCATCTCCCTTCGGTCCTCGGACGGGGGCCGCCACAGCCTTGGTGGTGGGCGTCCTGCCCATCCGATTGTGTCGGCGACAGCTCCCGTCGCCTCAAACAACACGAAGGGCACCGGGATACTGTCCGTCGGTTCAACGCCTGTGGGCTCGCCGCCCCGTCCGCCGCCGACGGCAGACATGTAGCCGGTGAATCTCCCGTCGGGACGCATTACCCTGGGCATTATGTACCCGAAGCTTGATGGTAGCGTCACTAGGAGGGTTTCAAACCGCCCGGTGGACAGCACGGTGCCATCGCGCTTGAAAAGGGTAATCCGGTTCAAACGGGTATCAATCGTCCAAACGGTATCCCCCGATACTCCGAATCGGGGCGAAGTTTCAAACTCCCCTGGGCCTTCTCCCCGCCCACCGATTCTACCTCGGAGTTGCCCGTCGGGGCTAAAGACACGGATTTCCCGTGCAAGCCCTTCTAGGGCATAGATATTCCCATCATCATCGATGTCGACGCTGGAAAGCCGGGAAAACCCAATATCAGGATCGTCCACGTCCCCGATGCGCAGCGCTTCCGTCACAATCAGCAACGGTAGATCATCGAGGACCGGGGCCCGGCTGTCGGAAGCCCCCTCACACCCGATCCCAGCGGAAAGGCCGAATCCAAGAGTCAGCCCTACGCCAAACCTCCACCTCCGGTGAAGGTGAACCAATCCGAGTCCACTCCTTGGCTCAGCGGTGTTCATAGGGTATTCGTCGTTTCCTTTTAGGGAAAAAACATCTCACAACCGTCCGAAAGTCGATTTCGGTTAACTCTTTCTTAGGCGAATCATATCGGCATAGGGGACCGTGTGACAGGGTTTAGCGGCTTTTGATGCGGGTTTTCCAGCCCAGTTCCGTATTCTCCGTTCCTACCCGACGCATCTGGGCGTTTTCGAGGCATCGGTAACTCTCAATCAGTAGAGATGACCTTGGCCCGAATGCCCTTGGGAAGCTCCATCTATAAAGAGGCATCGCGATCTATCGGCTTTTGGGGAGTGTGCATGTAAGTGTGCATGTTCGAAAACAGAAACCCTGCGAACCTGAGAGTGATGGTCCGCAGGGCATATGAAGAATGTGTAGGGCATTCGGGGAATCTGCCAAAATCGACCCGATTCTGGTCTGCTTAGGAGGCAGTCGCTCTATCCACCTGAGCTACGGGGACAACAAAAGGGGAGATTTCCCTCCCCTTTCACCCCCAAACATAGTCTTTCTTTTGGACGGTTGGTAGCCGGTGAGGCCCTTACCCGGCCAGGTCGGACCCGAGTTGTTCTTCCGGAATCGGTTGCCAGTTCAGCCAGTTCAATGCGTCGTCATGGTTTGTGAACACCCGGACCGTATGACCTCCTTCCCGGGCGACCCTCTCGTGGAATCCGTAGTTGCTGGTCTGACTGTCAATCAGGATCGCCCTCTTCCAGGTTTCGTCGATGCCGCTGGCCTGCAAGCGCTCGGTGAGCTTGAAAACCTCGGAGGTGGAAAGCCCCAGCTTGGCTCCACGGAAATCTGACAGGCTCCTTCGACACTGGTGCTCGCCGGCCAGGCGCAACGCCTCCTGGATAAAGGGCTCAACGTCTTCGGCGCCGGCAACGCCCTCGAACCGGAATACGAGAACCCCGTGGGACTCATCATACGCAGCCTGGAAGGGCATCGAGAACTCCTTGGTGACCGGGGGCCCTGATTCGGTTGGTCTTCCTTATTCGCAATCCTGCGTTAAGGCGCCGAGAAAGTCACTGTCATTTTGGTACGTTCTTCCCCGCCCCGCCCCGCCCCCCTCGGTTCCCCTCAGCCGCTCTTCTTCCCGACAATGGCAGCAACGGCCATGTCCCCCGTGACATTGGCGACCGTGAGGATCATGTCGGGGATGAGGTCCAGCGCGATAAGGATCCCGATTCCTTCCATGGGCAGCCCGAAGGCCATCCAGAGGGGTGCGACCACAAAGAGGCCTCCGCTGGGAATGCCGGGGGAATAGAAGCTCAATGCCCCCATCCCTGCCGCCAAGGAAGCGATCTCCGCTGCGCCGAGCTCAACCCCAAAAAGGGAGGCCACAAAAAACGTCCCCACGATCCGGCTCATGGGCGAGGCGTATTTGAACACCGATACTGCAGCCGGGAGAACCAGACCGCTCACCTCTGGCTTCAAACCCAAGGTCCGGTCGGCTTCCTCCAGCATTGGGGGCAATGAGGCCAACGAGGACCGGGTGCTGAACCCAACAGCCTGGGCAGGGGCGCAGGCTTTTGCGAAGAGCTTCATGGGGAAGCCCCCAAACGCTCGCACCAAAGGATACAAGGCGATCGTCGCCGTGGTGAGAAGGATTGCGACCACGGCGAGGAATCCGGCTACGGCGGAAATCACGGAGGCCCCGGTCTGGGCCGCCAGCGTGAGGGTCAGGGCAAAGACCCCAATGGGAGCTGTAGCCAGGATCCAGTCCACCACCACCAGGATCGTTTCGGATACGGCTTTGGCCGCCCGGTTGATGACCTCCCGGTACTCCGGGGCCACCCTCGTAGCCGCAACGCCGAAGATCACGGTGAACATGACCAGGGGTAGGATCGCTCCCTGGGCCGCGGCCTCAATCGGGTTCGGCGGGAGCAGGCCCACCAACCAATCACGGAAGGGTGGCAGGGTCACATCGGCCGCCTCGGTGGCCGTTGCGAACTCGGGAATCTGGACCTGGTCGGCTCGAAACAGCTGGAGAAGAGGAGGCGCCGCCAGGCCACCGAGGGTGGCCGTGCCAGCCACCAGGCCAATGAACCACGCCACGGCCCTGCCACCGACTCTCGCCACCGCCTTGGCTTCCGACGATGTGATGCTCCCGAGCAGTAGGGAGACCACGAGGGGGATCACCGTCATCCGGATGGCGTTGACCCAGAGGGCCCCTACCGGCTCGATCCAGGCGACGATCACCGCCGGAGTCCCCATCTCGGCCGGGGCCAGGAACACCCCGATGGCGAGGCCCAGAACCAACCCCAAAAGAACACGCGTGGTCAGGGACATCCGGACTCCCCTTTGTTACAAAAGGAATTCCAACGCCAGAAAGCCTGCTACAATCAGGGCCACAAAAAGCCAGGCCAGGAGGTTGAAGTACTTATCGATGAACCGGCTGATGGAGGGCCCCTTCCAGTAGAGGAGCCCGGCCTCGGCGAAGAAACGGAGTCCCCGGCTCAGGACGCTGGCCAGGAAAAAGACGGGGAAGTTGATGGCGAACACGCCGGCCGAGAGTGTGAACACCTTATAGGGAAACGGCGTCAGGCCGGCCATGAAAATGGCCAGAAAATCCCATCGGTCGTAAAAGGCCTGGATGTCCTGGAAGGCTTCCGGGGTCACTCCGGGGACGTACTCGAAGAAGAACCCGCCAAGAGCCTGCCAAGCCCCAGCTCCGATTAGGTAACCCCCGATCCCTCCCACCACGGACGCTGCAGTGGCGATGGCCGCGAACCGGAGGGATTTCTTGATGGCCCCGAGGCAGAGGGCCATGAGTAGGGGGTCCGGTGGAATGGGAAAGAAGGAGGCTTCGGCGAAGGAAAGGGCCGCGAGGGCCGTAGGGCCGGAAGGGGTTTCGGCCCAGCCCAGGACCCAGTCATAGAGCCGCCGCACCCAGCCCTTCTTCTTCTCTTCCCTGCTCTGGACCTTTTGGTCTTTCCCGCCCTGGTTCATTCACCCCCCCCTGGGACCTCTTCCTTCCATGCGAAACGGCCGAGTAAAGGCACGAACGTACATCCGGCCTTCACCGGTTGCTGCGTTACCGCGAAACCTACTTTTTCCACCAGAATCAGATCCTGAGCGTCTTTGCTCCCTATGGGGATTAGCATCCGCCCCGGGTCGGCCAGCTGGTCTACGTAAGCCTTCGGGATGGAGGGAGAGGCGGCCGATACGACGATGACGTCGTAGGGAGCGTACTTCCTCCACCCTATGGTCCCGTCCCCCACCAGGAGCGCCACGTTCATGATCCCCAGGTCGTCCAAGGCCTTCCGGGCCCGGGCCGACAGCTCCCGAATCCGCTCCACCGAGTATACCCGTTCGGCCATCCCCGCCAGGAGAGCGGTGAGAAACCCGGAGCCTGTGCCGATTTCCAGAACCCTTTCTGTCTCTCGGGGCTTGAGAATGGAGAGAAAAAGAGCCTGGAGGGAAGGTTGGGAGGCGGTCTGGTGGTAGCCGATGGGGATGGGGGCGTCCTCGTAGGCACGGTTCCAGACACCTTCCGGCATGAAAAGGTGTCTCGGTACCTGGTCGAAGAGTTGAAGGATCTCCAAATCATCGATGCCACGGCCCCGAACCTCCTCGATGAGGCGGCGCCGGTACCCGGTGAACCGGTGATCTCCTAGAGGGCCAGATCCCACCCGCGAATCTCCTCGAGAAGCTTGTAGTTGGTGAGGTCGAGATGCAGAGGGGTGACGGAAATGAAACCCTCCGCAACGGCTCGGTAGTCGGCGTCCTCCGCCCCGGCCCAGGTGGAGATGTCTCCGCCGATCCAGTAATACTCCCGGCCCTTGGGATCCAAGGCCTTGGTGATGGAATCGGCATACCGTCGCCGGCCCAAAGACGTCACCTTCACTCCTCCGACCTCCGTCGGCGGTACCGGAGGGAGATTCACGTTCAGGAGGGTGTGTTTCGGGAATCCTTTCCGAGCCAGAATCTGCTTGAGAAACCCCTCCAGGAGGGCGACCCAAGCGTACAAACTCTCGTAGTCGTCGCCAGTGTAGGAGAGGGCGACGGAGGGGATCCCGATGACCGTGGCCTCCATGGCCGCGGCAACCGTTCCCGAATACAGGACGTCCTCCCCCATGTTGGCCCCGTGATTCACCCCGGAGAGGCAGAAATCCGGTCGGGAGGTCAGGAGCTCGTTCACCGCCATGATCACGCAGTCGGTGGGGGTGCCGTCTACGATGAAGGTTCCGTCGGCCGAAGTCCGGGAACGAAGGGGACGGTGAATGGTGAGAGCGTGGCTCGTGGCGCTTTGCTCCCGATCGGGGGCCACAATCTCTACGTCGCCGAGGGTCTTTGCGGCCTCTGCGAGAACTTTGAGCCCTCCAGCCATGTACCCGTCGTCATTGGTGCAGAGAATCCTCATCCGGGCTTTTGGCCGGTCTCAGGCGGCCCGGCGAGATCGAGCTGTTCCGGTTGGTCTGGAGTAGCCTGGAGCTCTTCGTCCGCCTCGGCCGAAGCCGCTCCCTCCCCTTCAGGGGCGTCCGGGACGGTCTTGGCGGTGAAGGCCGCCAAGGGTTCCGACGGAGTGAGGATCTTTGCCAGCTGCTCCAACTCCCCCTTCATGGAGGTCAGGAACTCGGGCTCCAGGACCTCCTGCTGGCCACCGGCCAGCTCCCCCTCCCTACGCATGTCGAGGAGCTTCTGGTTGGCCCCTTCGATGGTGTATTTCTGCTCGTAGAGAAGGTTCTTCACCAGCATCACGAGCTCGATGTCCTTCGGTCGGAATACCCTGTTTCCGGCTCGGTTCTTGGTCGGTCTGAGGATGTCGAACTGGGTCTCCCAATAACGGAGAACGTGGGGCTTGAGACCGGTGAGGTCGCACACGTCTCCGATGGAATAGTAGGCTTTCTTCGCGATTGATTCTTTCACTTCGATTCCTTTTTCCCGAAACGTTACGACCAGACCTCAGGCTTCGGTCCTCGGAGCATGAGGTTCCGCATCGCTTCTTCTGTGGTCCTCCCCTCCCAGAGGAGGGCATGCACTTCTTTGCTGATGGGCATCTCGACGTCGAATTTCCTGGCCAACGCTCTGACGGCCTGGACCGTTCGTACACCTTCAGCCACACTTTTCATCCCCGTGAGAATCTCCTCCAGGGACTCCCCCTTTCCGATACGGTACCCGACCGTTCGGTTTCGGGTGAGCGATCCGGTACAGGTCAGGACCAGGTCTCCCATACCGGCCAACCCTGAGAATGTGGCCGGATCGGCACCCATGGCCACCCCCAGCCGTGTGATTTCCGCCAGGCCCCTCGTCAGCAGGGCCGCCAGGGTGTTGTGACCAAAACCCATCCCCGCCACGACCCCTGCCGCCAGGGCGATGACGTTCTTCAGGGCTCCGCCCAACTCCACCCCCAGGACGTCCTGATTCGTGTACACCCGGAAAAAATCCGTTTGGAACGCCGCCTGGGCCGCCGTCGCCGCCTGATTCGACCGGCTCGCCGCCACCACGGCCGTGGGAGCCTCCACTGCAACCTCGCTTGCGAAGCTGGGCCCGGAAAGGAAGGTCAGCCTATGGGCTTGTGCCGGAGTCATGAACTCCAGAAACACTTCGTCCATGCTCCTCCCCGTGGCGACCTCGATCCCCTTTGAAGCGCTCACCACCTGCGTCTCGGGGCCCAGCTCCTCCCGAATGCCGTCGAACACCGAAGACACGAACTGGGACGGGACCACGGAGACCAGCATGTCCCTGCCGGACACCACGTCCGAAAGGTTGGAGCTGGCTTCCAGGCCGTCGGGAAGTTCAAAGCCCGGGAAGAACGTCCGGTTCTCCCGGTGGTCCCGGATCTCCACAGCGACCTCGGGCTCTCTGGCCCATAACCCCACCCTATGGCCTTTCCGGGCGAGGAGGCGGGCCAGAGCCGTGCCCCAGCTTCCAGCCCCAATGACCCCGATGGACCTGGGCTCCCCGGTCATGACGGCGCCTTCTTCTTCCCGAACTTGTTCTCTTCGCCCTTCATTATCCGGCGGATGTTGGTCCGGTGGGCCCAGAACACGAAGGCGGCGACGGCGAAGGTGAAGGCGACCAGCGTGCTCCCGCCCTTATGCGGCACGAAAAGCAGAGCCAGGGGAAGGGCCAGGGCGGCGGCCAGGGACCCGGCGGCCACCATCCTGGTGGAAAACGTAACGCCGATCCAAACGACGAGGGCCGAAAGGACCCCCCATGGTGAAAGGCCCAGGAAAGCCCCGGCGCTGGTGGCGATGCCCTTCCCTCCCCTGAAACGCACCCAAAAGGAAAACACGTGGCCGATGATGGCTGCCGCCGCATAGGCCAGAGTCCACTCCCAGAGGGCGGACTGGTCCCGTTGCGGGAAGAACCAGACCGGGAACCAACCTTTCAGAATGTCGATCAGCGCCACCGGAATAGCTGCTTTCCAGCCGAGAATCCGGAACGTGTTGGTGGCTCCCAGGTTGCCGCTGCCCTGGGTCCGGAGGTCCACACCGTAAAAAGCCCGGCCGACCCAGAAACTGGTCGGGGTCGCGCCTATGATATAGGCAAACAGGAGCAGGAGTATGGGTCTCACGTCGAGGCCCCGATCCGGGGATGATCCGTCATTTGCTTTGGCTCTTCCGGAAACGGATTCGCAGGGCCGTCCCCATAAAGCCCCACCGTTTTCGCAGGCTGTTCCGCACGTAGCGAATGTAGTGGGCCGGGATCTCCTTCGGGAGGTTCGAAAAGATCAGGAACGTGGGGGGAGCCACCGCCACCTGGGTTCCGTACCGAAGCTTCACCTGGCGGCCCCGTGCGTGGGGCGGCGGCTGGTGCCTCACGATCTGTTCCAGCGCTTTGTTGACCTCGTGGGTGTCGATCCGCCGATGGCGCTCCTCCTGGACCTCGAGCACCATGTCCAGCGCCTTCCGGGCTCGCTGGCCGGTGAGGGCAGAGGTGAACAGAATCGGCACCCACTGGAGGAACGTGGCTTTCTGGCGGATCTCCTTCTCCAGATCAGGGGCGGTATACGTGTCCTTTTCCACCAGGTCCCACTTGTTCACCAGGAGGATCACTCCGGCTCCTGCTTCCCAACCCTGCTCCACCACCTTCAGGTCCTGGGATGCCAGCTCCTCCGTGGCGTCGATGAGGACGAGGCACACGTCGGCCTGCTGGACCACCCTGGCCGTCCGAAGGGCGCTGTAATACTCCAGGGAGTCTTTCACCCTGGACTGCCGTCTCAATCCAGCCGTGTCCACGAAGATCAGGTTCCGTCCGTGGTACTGCATGGGAGTGTCCACAGCGTCCCGGGTGGTCCCGGCCACCTCGCTCACCACGACTCGGTCTTCCCCGAGAATCCGGTTCACGAAGGAGGACTTCCCGACGTTCGGTTTGCCGATGACCGCCACCCGGACTACCCTGTCGTCTTTCTCGTCTTCGCCGGTGTCAGGGAACTCCGCCACCACCGCGTCCAACAGATCGCCCGACCCCTTCCCCGAGATGGCGCTGACGGGGTGAGGCTCTCCCATCCCCAAGGTCCAGAAGTCCAGGTGGCCCTCGTCCCGGGGAAGGTTGTCCATCTTGTTCACAACGAGAAGAACCGGTTGGGGGCTCCTTCGGAGCACCTCGGCGAGCTTCTCATCAAGGGGATGGACGCCGGTTTGGCCGTCGACCACGAAGAGGATCACATCGGCCTCTTCCACGGCCGCCATGGCCTGCTCCCGGACGGCCCGATCCAAGGGAGCGTCGCTATCCTCGATGACTCCCCCCGTGTCCACGACAAAGAAGTGCCTTCCAATCCAGTCGGCCCTGGCGAAGTTCCTGTCCCGGGTCACCCCGGGCGTGTCGTCCACGATGGCCAGGCGCCGCCCCAGGACCCGATTGAAGAGGGTGGATTTTCCCACATTGGGCCGTCCGACCACCGCCACGACTGGGATCTTCTGGCTCACAGGGCCCCCAGGGTTTCGGTGATTTCTGCCCCCACACGGACCGTGGCCGGTGCCACGGCTTCACGGAACTCGGTCAGGGACATGGAGTCGATGAAGAGATCATCGGCGTTCAGAGCCTCCCTGGGGAGGAGGATCAGGTCTTCCGGCTTCCCTTTGCCGGTTGCTTTGAGCAGGTCCTCTCCCGCCAGGAGCCCCGCCGTGGTCACCGTGCTCCCGAAGAACTCGTTCTCCACGGAAAGTACCTCTACCATCGCTCCGGTGGCGGATTGGAGGATCGGCCGGAGCTCCTCCATGAACGGTGCCATGGAATGACCGGTTAGAATCTTGATGCGGCAGCCGTCGAGCTTTGTAAGACTCTCCAGGCCCTCGTGGAAGGCCGTGAGGAAGCCTGACACTGATCCCACCCCGTTCTCCGTGAGATCCCAGGAATCGTAGTACTCGGGCAACGGGAGCGGCCGCCCCGCCTGAAGGTACATCTCGTCGGCGCAGTAGACCCAGGAGTGATCCCGCGTTTCCTTTGCGAGGAGTCTGACCCTGTCCACCTGATAGATGGCCTGGCCGGCCTCATCGGCGTTCAACGGCCTGACCGGCTTGTTGATGTTGTATTTGGTGAGACCCACGGGCACGACGGAGAGGGTCCTGCACCCGTCCCCCAGAGCCAGGAGGTCTTCCATTGTCCGGTCCAGGTGCGCTCCGTCGTTCCAACCCGGGCAGAGGACGATCTGGGTATGCACTTCCAGGCCGTGATCGAGGAGAAAGCTCAACTGGTCCATGATGAGGCCGGCCCGCTCATTCTTGAGCACGCGGACTCTGACCTCCGGCTCGGTCGCGTGAACCGATACGTAGACTGGCGAAATCCGCTGGTCCACCAGTCTCTGGAGGCCCTTTGTGCCCAGATTCGTCAGGGTTACGTAGCTGCCGTAGGTGAAGGATAGGCGGAAATCGTCGTCTCGCAGCCAAAGAGTCGGCCTCACGCCCTTCGGGTTCCCATCGATAAAGCAGAACACGCACTTGTTGGCGCATTCCCGGATGGCGTCCGGGGCCGGAATAATCCCCAGGCTTTCCCCCTCGTCCCGATGGATTTCCAGGATCGAGCTTTCCCCCGAAGGGGACACCGTTTCCATCTCCAGCTCGGCATCCGCCATGAGGTAGGTGAGATCGATACCATCCCGCACCCGTTGTCCATTGATCCGAACGATTCGGGTGCCGATCTCCAGTTGCAGCTCCTCAGCGATGCTCCCGGACTTGATTTGGGCGATACGGACCACGGATGCTCTGCTCGAAAGAAAGAGAGGAAAGGGCCAGGAAGTATAGAAAAAACAACGATTTCGATCAATCAGACGTCCTAGGAAAAGCCGGGTGGCGCCATCCGCCGGAACCCGCGATGTTTTCAGGTCCTTTTTTTTCCGACGAACGAACCCCCAATGCGGAGCAGGCGTGAACGGCAGCTTCCACCGCATCACAAGACAGCTCGCTATCTCTCTCCTCGCCGCGACGTCCTTCGGCTGCGAACAGGCCGATTCGGTCAGGGAGTACTTTCGGGATCCCACGCCCCACGAGGCCTACGTGCTCAACCTGGCTCACGCCGGTCTCTCCGAGACCGCCTTGGGGCAGGATTGGATCCGGGTTTCGACGGACGCCGTCAAACGTCCTCTGGTCATGGATGCGCCTTATGTGGAAGAGGGGTTCTTCCCACCACGGGAGCCGTCGGCCTTGGGGTATCGCTTTCCATTAAAGCGCGGCCAGCGGCTGACGGTCCGGATCGAGCTGGAGAGCTCCGAAACCGCCCGCCTCTTCGTGGACCTGTTTCGGTCGGCCCCGGATACCATGCGAGCTCCGGTTCCGGTTCAGTCCGACGAGGTGGTGCCAGGCGGGGCAAACACCACGGAGATGGTTTTTGAACCGCGGCGCAACGGCGATTACCTGCTGAGAATACAGCCGGAGCTGCTCCGAGGTGGCCGGTTTACGGTTGTAGTCGAGAAGGAACCGGCTTTTGAGTTCCCCGTTGCGGGCCGGACCCACCGGTCCATCGGGAGTTTTTTTGGTGACCCGAGGGAGGCCGGGCGAAGAAGGCACCATGGAGTCGACATATTCGCGCCCCGGGGCACCCCGGTCGTGGCCTCAGCCGAGGCCTATGTGAGCCGGGTCGACACCACACCTGTGGGCGGAAGGGTGATCTGGCTTCGGGACCGGCAACGAAACGCGTCCATCTACTATGCCCACCTGAACGAGATCCTGATCCGGGAAGACGCCCCGGTGTTTCCGGGTGACACCATCGGACGGGTCGGGAATACGGGCAATGCCAGGACCACGCCTCCCCACCTACACTTCGGACTCTACATCCGGGGTGAAGGCCCGTCCGACCCCTGGGACTACCTGTTCGAGCTTCCCTCCGAGTTGGAACCGGTCCAGGTCGAGTTGGCGGAGCTGGGTGATTGGGTCCGGATCACCGGGCGGGAGATCTACCTCAGGGAACGGCCGTCTCGACGGGGGCAGGTTGTGGCCGAACTTCCCG
>JABDNZ010000243.1 GCA_013043565.1 Gemmatimonadota bacterium
AAGGAGCTCCTTGTCCACGGGCAGCTCCCGAATCCGAACCCCGGTAGCCGCGAAGATGGCGTTACACACCGCAGGCACGGGGGGCGGGATGGGTGGTTCCCCGACTCCGCCCGGGCGCTCGGTGCTCTCCACGAAGTGGACCTCCACCAGTGGCATCTCTCCGATAGTCAAGAGGGGGTGATCGTGGAAATTGCTCTCCACCGCGGCTCCGTTGGCGATGTGCACCTCGGCCTTCAAGGTTGCCGTCAATGAGAGTACGATACCTCCCTCGATCTGGCTTCTGACCGCTTCCGGGTTCACGATGGTACCGTGGTCCATGACCGCTACGACTCGATCCACCGCGACCGAGCCGTCATCCGCCACGGTGACCTCCGCCACCATGGCCCCGTATCCACCGAAACACATCCACGCAGCCACACCCTGTCCCTGTCGCTCCCCCATCTCCTTTCCGTAGCCTGCCAGCTCGGCAGCGGTGAGGAGGCAGTTCAGAAGCCTGGGATTTTTGGGTTCCATCAGGCGGCGGCGATAGGTCACCGGGTTGATCCCAGCGGCGTGGGCACACTCGTCCATGAAGGACTCGACCGCGAAGCATGTGTGGGTGTTGCCGACCGAACGCCACGGGCCAATGGGGATTCCCCAATTGTCCATGTGGGCATCACACCGGAAGTTCGGGAAGGCGTAAGGGGGGTTGCTCGCCCCACCCGTGCTCGTGCCTCCGCCCTGGCCGTAGACCCTGTGGAGCCAGGCCACCGGCCAACCATCGGCATCCAGCCCGGCTTTCATGGTCTGGTGGGTGTAGGGTCGGTAGAAGCCATGGGCAAAGGTGTCCTCCCGGGTCCAGACGACCTGGACAGGCCCGTCCACGTTCATTGCCACCTTTACCGCGAACTCCGTGTCGTCCGGGTTGAGGCGGCGTCCAAAGCCACCCCCCGACAACATCGAATGGAAGATGACGTTCTCGGTTGGGACCCCAGCTACCCGCGCAGCCATCCGCTGGCCTGCCGTGGCTCCCTGAGTCGGACACCAGACCTCTACTCTATCACCCTGGACCCACGCCGTGGCATTCAAGGGTTCCATGGGTACGTGATCGAGAAAGTGTGTGTCGTAGGCCACCTCAACCTTCCTGGGAGCTGCGGCGAAGGCACTAGCGAAATTCCCGATCTCATCACCCACAACGTCCCCGGGTTCGTTCTCCAGGGCCACGCCTCGGGCCTTCAAGGTCTCTGAGCTCTGATCGGCGTTCGGTCCTGGATCCCAATCCACCACGAGGGCTTCACGACCCTTCAGGGCCGACCAGGTGTCGGAGGCCACCACGGCGATGCCCCCTTCGACCTCGAACACGTCAAGGACGCCGGAGACCTGCCGGGCCGCCGTATCATCGAAGCTTCGAATGCCGCCCTGGAAAGCCGGAGGCCGGGAGACCGAGGCGAACACCATTCCCGGGAGGCGGAGGTCCATCCCGAATTGGGTTTTTCCAACCACCTTGTCGGGGAGGTCCAGTCGATCGGTGGAGTGCCCGATGAGCCAGAAATCTTCGTGGGGTTTCAGAGGCGGGTCTTCCGATACCGGCAAAAGAGCAGCCTCCTCCGCCAGCTCGCCGTATCCGGCTGACCTGCCTGAGGGCTCGTGAGTGATCTTATGCTCTTTGGCGACGCATTCGGCCAGGTCGACTTCCCATCGGCGGGCCGCTGCTTCCCGCAATACTTCTCTCGCCTGGGCGGCAGCGGTCCGGACGGGGATCCATCCCAGCCTGATGGTGGTGCTACCACCGGTCGATATGCCCGTATGCCAGTTCGAGGGATCGGTGGGAACCTCCTCCATGACGAGCTTGGACCAATCGGCCTCGAGCTCGTCGCAAGCCATCATGAGGAACCCGGTGGAGCTCCCCTGGCCCATCTCGTGATCATCGTAGACGATGTGGATGAACCCGGCCGGATCGATTCTGATGTAGGCGTTCGGCTGTGCCCCACCCTCCACAGGGACGGGAGGTGGCCCCGCGCACCCCTGCATCCAAGGAATATGGAAACCAACGACCAGCCCGGCGCCGGCCACGCCGGTGGTCTTCATGAAATCTCTGCGGCTCAAATCTCTGGTGCTCATCAGATCCTCCCTTCCTCGACCCGGCGAATGGCCTTCCGGATGCGTTGGTAGGTTCCGCAGCGGCAGAGATTCCCGGCCATGTAGGCGTCGATCTCCTCATCGGAGGGGTTGGGGTTGTCCTCGAGGAGAGCCGCCGCTTGCAGGATCTGCCCCGGATGACAGTACCCGCATTGGGGCGTCTGCTCCGCCAGCCAGGCTTTCTGAAGGGGGTGGTCGCCTTCCCGGGACAAGCCCTCGATCGTGGTGACCTCCCGATCGCCCACGCTCTGGACCGTGGTGATGCAGGACCGGATCGGCTGGCCGTCCAGAAGCACGGTGCACGACCCGCAGAAGGCGATCCCGCAAGAGTACTTGGTGCCCGTGAGGTTCAGGTGGTCCCGAAGCGCCCACAGAAGAGGCATGTCCGGGGGAACGTCAACGGACATCTGCTCTCCGTTGATCCGGAGATCAAAAACTGCCATGGCGCACATCCTCCTTTTTGATTGTCCGACTTGGGACCAACATGGGGTCCGACTGGCTCGCGCGCGAGCCTCCAATCCTGCTCGTCCCAGGTTATTTG